>JBGAWU010000006.1:0-18021 GCA_044227425.1 Methyloglobulus sp. | reverse complement strand
TATTTACCCGATATTACACGGGGAAAAGCTATGCCCACAACGCCAACGATAGACCAGCGTATCTCGTACTCCATTGGTTTGAGCTGCATCCCGAATTAACCGACTTGCCGAAACCGGGCTACCGGATGGATAAAGTCTTGTGGGTAGCACCTGCAAGATGAAATCAGGGCTGCACAACTTCTGGTTTAAGGACATCGATGCCAGACAGTATGCCGCATTACGTATCGCTTTCGGATGTTTATCGGCGGTTTATTTTGTCGAACTTCTGCCCTATGTGGAGCCGCAGTTCAGCAATACCGGTTGGTTGGGCGCAACCCGCCAAATTGAGGCGCAAAATGGCGGTAGCTGGTCGTTATTTTTTCTCGACATGGGACGCTTTTCCGGCTTATTTGCTTATACGGTGGTCATTACGGCCATTCTTTCGTCGATTTTACTGATGCTTGGCTGCTATAGCCGCATGTCGGCCTGGGTAACCTGGCTGATATGGGTATCGGTGTGGAATAGGAATCCGTTGTTGCTGGACGGGGACGATGCGGTTCTGAAAATAATGTGTTTTTATTTGATGCTGTCACCGTGCGGAAATAGCTGGTCGGTAGACGCCTTCCGCAACCCGAAGCCGAAATCCGTTCCCGTTTGGCCGCTGCGTCTGGTGCAATTTCAGATAGCGTTAATCTATTTCGTCTCCGGCTGGGTTAAATTCCATAGCCCGGAATGGCTGGATGGCTCAATCATCCAGTACGTGGCGATCCATCCACATTATTCGCGCTGGGGTGGTTGGGCTGTCATCGAAATGCCAATAATGAAAGAGTTGCTCGCGGCGCTTGCCTGGTTTATCCGATGGTGGGAACTGCTATTCCCGCTATCGTTGATACATCCCTTTACGCGCCGCCTGACTATCGGCATCGGCATTGCGTTTCATTTAGGGCTGCTTTTTGCCTTGAATCTGCGCTGGTTTGCGGTGATTATGCCTGCCCTTTACCTGGCGTTAATTTCCGGTGATTGTTTCGATCGGTTTGAAAAGGCGGTCGGCAATTGCTTCCGGTTTATATCGACACGGCGCAATAAGGCTTAGCAGATTGCGCCTTATTAAGAGATCCAGATATTTATTACTCGACTTTTACCAGCCAACCGCCGGAACCTTTACAGTTGCTTTGCGCATCGGCAGAGATCGCTATTCTGGCGTACGTCCCTTTAACGGATGCCGGTAGTTTTCCGTTGACGGAAAAAGTACCGTCATTTTTTTTATCGGTCGTAACCGCAACCGCCTGATCTTTCACGCTGACTTTAATCGTACTTGGGTAGGTGTTTTTAGATGCGGTGAAAGAAAACGCCGAACCGGCTGCAACCTGGGCGTTTTCAGCCGGGACGTATTCGGTAAATTTCGGTTTGTCGCAGGCTTTTGTACTACTGCTTCCGCCACCGTACGCCCAACTTGTGTTGGCGACGATCATCAAAGCTAATATCCACAGGTTATTGTACCGTTTCATCATCATGCCTCTTGGTCTAGTTGTTGTAGTTATCGGGGTTTGCAACTACAAAGTAACTGATTTCAATAGATTGTCAATTAAGGGTAGGTTAACTTTGAGGTTGATCAATAAAAATCGGTTCCAGGCTCTAACGAGTCGTTCAGCAGGCGCGTCAACTCCTCTATCTCGTTCTTGGCGTTGACCTTATACGTCACATCGTATTGCACCCCGAGAAAATAGATAACTTCTTTTTTTTTGTTGAAAAGGGGGATGATTTTTAAGTGATTGAAAAACAACTCACCGTCCTTGCGGTAGTTTCTTATCGTCACTTCAATGCCTTTGTGGTGATCAATCGCTTCACTAATTTGATAGCGTGCTTCCTGTTCGCGGTCCGCCCCTTGAAGAACACGGCAATTGTGTCCGATGATGTCTTCCTGTGTGTAACCGGTCAGGCGTTCGAACGCCTTGTTCGCATACACAATCGGCATCCCTTCCAGGTCGGGGTCGGCAAGCGTTACCCCATTGACACATTCATCAAGGATCGATGAAAGAATTTGCGGTATTAGGCCATTATCTTTTTCTACTACAAAGCCCATATTTAAAACTCCCGGTAATGCTATTGATTAATGAATTTCAATGGAGAGCAAATTTTTGATATTCATCACTGTAGTTTCCGCCCCTTCTTCGATAGCCACACGGATGAGTTTTTCAAAAGGCCGCATAAAAAGTTCGAGCTCCAGAATTTCAAAGAAAAACTCCAGCTCCGTGGAATCTTTATCATCAAGTCCGTTAAACTGGTAAGTATTACGAAAGGGCTGGTTAACGCCCGTCAACGTGACTTTTTGCGGCGGTTCGAATTCCGAGACTTCGAAAACCGACGCCACTTTTTGCCCATGCTCGACCCGCATCTGCTGCGCCTTGGCGCCTACAAAAACGGCGGTTCCCGTCAACGGCTTGAATTCCGAAACCTCTAACGCCCATTTAGGGTAATGATCGAAAAACCGTTCGGCAACAAATCCAAAAACATACTTTCTCGGCTTATTGATTTCTATGCTGGCTTTGCCTACTACTGGCTTTGAAATATCGAAAGGGTGCATGGGGATTACTCCTGGTAGTACAAAAAGCCATCCTTGGCACGACTGATTGCTTAGACGTCTCGCTTTAATTTATCCATAATATCGAAATTGGCAAATAGAAAAATGAATGAATTATTTTGGCGCTCTTTGCGCAAAGTGGCGGCTTAACACCTGAAATTCACGTCTTCCGTTTCACCTCCATTATATTTGGTAGTTGGCTGATTTTGCCTAGTACCAAACTTAATTGGCGAGTATTTTCGATTTGGATCGTCAGGTTGAGTACGGCGGAAAAATCGGGGTTCGTTTCCAAGGCCGCATTCGAGATATGGATGTTTGCCTGAGTGAATATTTGGGTGACATTGTTGAGCAAATGCCGGGCGTTATAGGCGCGGATCACGATTGGCACCGAATGGCTTGACTGCAAAGCGCCCCAATACACGGGTAGAAGCCGGTTAAGCTTTTCCGGACTTAGATTGATGATATTACTGCAATCCTTTCGGTGAACCATAATGCCGCGGTGATGGGAAACGTAACCGATGATGTCGTCGCCCACAACTGGCAAGCAACAATTGGCAAAAGAAGTCAGCACATTGTCGATACCTTCCACCGTGACAATCGACTTGATTTCCGGCTTTTTTTTGACGGATACGGGTGGTTGTGGCTCCAGTTCAGGTATCTTAAAAAATGCTGCCAATTGTCGGCTGTTAATGTCGTTCCGACCAATTGCTTAAAATAAGGCATCGGTATCGGATAGTTTGAAATGTTGGGCTATTTCTTTAAGATTAATGGCTTTTAATCCCAACCGTTGGACTTCCTTATCGAGGATGCTTTTACCAATCGCGATATTTTCGCCCTGTTGCTGATGTTTAAACCAGCTTTTGACTTTACTGATGGCATGGGCGGATTTAAGGTAGCCTAAATTGGCATCGATCCAGTTTCGGTTTGGGCGGATTTCTTTCGTGGTCAGAATTTCGACCTGATCGCCGGATTTCAACACATAGGTCAACGGGCATATCCGTCCGTTAACCTTGGCGCCTCGGCAGCTATGGCCTATTTCCGTATGGATGGCATAGGCAAAATCCAGTGGTGTGGCGCCTTTGACAAGATCAATCAGCTTGCCGTTTGGCGTCAGCACATAGACACGATCCTGGAATAATTCGCTTTGGAAATCGTCTGTAATACTTTCGACGTTATCTTTTTCTTCCAGAAGCTTCCTAAGCGATGCGATGCTTTTATCCAAGGCTTCATTATGTTTACCGCCTTCTTTATAAGACCAGTGGGCCGCCACGCCGAGTTCGGCGAACTCATGCATTTGCTTGGTGCGAATTTGGACTTCTATCCGGTTCCCTTCGGGATCGAGGATGACGGTATGGAGCGATTGATAGCCGTTTTCTTTGGGGTTTGCGATGTAGTCATCGAATTCTTTGGGAATATATTGCCAGCTACTGTGGACGACACCCAGTACGGCGTAGCAGGCAGCTAAACTATCGACAATAACCCGCACCGCTAGCAGATCGTACAGCTCATCGATATCCAGTTGTTTACGCTGCATTTTTCTCCAAATACTGTAAATATGCTTGGGCCGTCCGTAGATTTCGGCATGGATACCTTCATCCTTTAAATGCCCCTGTAATACTTGGATAAAATTTTCGATGCAAGCTTTGCGCTGGTCGCGTTTGGCAGCCAGGGATTTTGCAATTTTCAGATAGGTTTGCGGCTCCAGATAACGGAAAGCCATATCTTCCAGTTCCCATTTGAACTGGTGTATACCCAAGCGGTTAGCGATCGGCGCATAAATGTCCAAGGTTTCCTGTGCAATGAAATGCCTTACTTCGTAAGTCTCCTTGGGGATAACGCGCAAGCGTTTGATCCTATAGGCCAACTTAATTAGGACTGCCCGTACGTCGTGCGTCATCGACAGCAGCATACGGCGGAGTGTTTCGGTCTGGTTAGGCTGATGGGTCATCTCGGTGGTGTAAACCGCCAATTTATTCAGCCAATTAATATCTTTGACCAGTGATGCGACCGTTTCGCCGAATTGTTTGGCGATGTCGGGCCTGGGTTTTAGCTCCGACACCCGAGGGTCGCTCAAAATGGCGGCGATCACTGTTTCCGCATCCACTTTAAAATCGATTAAAATGGCCGCGACTTCAATTCCTTTGGGTCGATAATAAGAAACCGGTTCGGGTATTTGGGCAACAATCGATAAGGCTTGCTCGATTTTCTCATTCTCGTGAGCGGAAAATCCGTTTAAATTTTGCAGGGTGGGCGCTATTGCGTTTACCATTTACGCTATGTACATCAAATTGACTAAAGAATAATCCGATAGATTGGAGCTTGTAAGCATAGATTAAAAGCATTTCTTTTGGTTCATTTACTCTCCTGTAATATTATTTTACTAATCTTGGGCAATATTAATGACGTTTAATGTAGGCAAGTTAATTCCATGAATAAAAACGATGAACCGCAAATTAATCCGGCGCCGTCACAGCAATTTTTTATCCTCCATTGGATTGGAGCACTCCTAGGATGCTGAGATAAATCTGGCGAATGTCGTGTGCATCCTGGTTAAGGAGAAAAAGCAGATTATAGCAATCTTCTTTCTCATCACATTTTCTGGAACTGCATACGCAGTGTTGAAACTGGATGTTTATTATTTTTCTACGGCAATTTAAATCTGCCCTTATATTGTAGACGGCAATGGATTATGACTATAAAAACCACCGATATACCTGACGTTTTGATTATTGACCCCACTGTTTTTGGCGACGAGCGCGGTTTTTTTTATGAAAGTTTTAACGCCCGGAAGTTTGCGGAGCAAACGGGGTTAGAGGTGGGTTTCGTCCAGGATAACCACTCGAAATCGGCCAAAGGCGTGTTACGGGGGTTGCACTACCAAATCCAGCAACCCCAGGGCAAATTAGTCCGAGTGGTGGCAGGGGAAGTCTTTGATGTCGCCGTTGATATCCGAAAAAACTCGCCGACGTTCGGAAAATGGGTTGGGTTGATGTTATCGGCCGAAAACAAACGTCAATTGTGGATTCCGCCAGGCTTTGCGCACGGATTTTTAGTTACCAGCGATTCTGCTGAATTTCTGTACAAAACCACCGATTATTATGCACCTGAATTTGAGCGCTGTATTCTCTGGAACGATCCCATCATAGGAATCCAATGGCCTTTAGCAGACGAACCCATCCTGTCGAATAAGGACAAAGTCGGCAACTTGCTCAGCGATGCAGAGGTGTTCGCATGAAGCTATTGTTGACGGGACCTACCGGCCAAGTGGGATGGGAGTTGGCTCGAACTTTGTTGCCGCTTGGGGCGGTGACAGCGGTTAGCCGAACTCAGGCCGACCTTTCCAATATCCATTCCCTGCAAACGATCATCCGGCAAATTAAGCCCGACATCATCGTTAATCCTGCCGCCTATACCGCGGTCGATAAGGCGGAAACCGAGCATGCCCAGGCGTTTTTAATTAATGCAGAAGCCCCGGGCGTGTTAGCGGAAGAAGCTAAAAAACTCGGCTCGTTGCTGGTGCATTATTCGACCGACTACGTTTTCGATGGTACTAAAAGCACACCTTATGATGAACAGGATCTTCCTAATCCGATCAATGTTTACGGGCAAAGTAAATTAGCGGGAGAACGTGCTATCCAAGCGGTCGGGGGCGATTACCTTATATTAAGGACGTCATGGGTTTACGCCAGCAGGGGCAGTAATTTCCTGAAAACGATATTGCGGTTGGCGGCGGAACGAGAAGAACTCAGGATTGTAGCGGACCAAATTGGCGCTCCTACATGGGCGCGCTTGATCGCCGAAACAACTGCACAGGTAGTGCGGCAATCAGTATGCGAAAGACGGACTGATAGCTTTAATTCCGGCCTATTCCATTTAACTTCTTCCGGTGAAACATCCTGGCACGGCTTTGCCGAAAAAATTGTCGCTATCGCACGCGAACAAAATAAATTGATGCTGAAAAATAAAGCAATACACCCCATCCCTACAACGGATTATCCGTTGCCAGCCGTGCGTCCGGCAAACTCAAGATTATCAAGCCAACGCCTGGAACAAGAGTTTGGTTTAACGATGCCGTCATGGGATAATGCCTTATCGCTCTGTATGCAAGAACTCTAGCCGTATTAGCAATTTAGCCTCTGATTTAGAAACCGACGGACTAAAAATGAAAATATTAGTTACAGGCGGCGCCGGTTTTATCGGTTCCGCACTTATACGTTATGTACTTGGGAATACGAGCCATTCTGTGGTAAATGTAGACAAGTTGACCTATGCAGGCAACCTTGAGTCGCTCAAGCCCATCGAAAACCTCCCGAATTACTGGTTTGAAAAAGCCGATATCTGCGACGGGCCAACAATCAACCGGCTGTTGCAGGAACATCAACCCGATGCAATCATGCACCTGGCGGCGGAATCGCATGTAGACCGCTCAATAGACGGCCCGTCCGCATTTATCGAAACTAACATCGTCGGCACCTATACGCTTGCTGAAGCGGCGCGGGGCTATTGGCAATCGTTAGAAGGCGATAAAAAAAACCGGTTTCGCTTCCATCACATCTCAACGGATGAAGTCTACGGGGATTTACCAAACGATGGCAGCCTGTTCACTGAAAAAACCTCCTATTCGCCCAGTTCACCCTACTCTGCGTCCAAAGCCAGTTCCGACCACATCGTAAGGGCTTGGCAACGGACCTACGGGCTTCCCGTTTTGGTAACCAATTGCTCCAATAATTACGGCCCTTATCATTTTCCTGAAAAACTTATTCCTTTGGTAATTTTGAATGCCTTGGAAGGCAAACCGTTGCCGGTATACGGCGACGGCAAACAGATCCGGGACTGGTTATATGTGGACGACCACGCCAGGGCGCTGCTTACCGTAGTAGAAACCGGCAAAGTCGGCGAAACCTACAACATCGGCGGCCATAACGAATGGGCGAACATCAACATCGTAAAATTGATCTGCGACCTCATTGACGAACTCGCCCCTCAGCTCGGTGGCAACACGCAGAAACTCATCACCTACGTCAAGGATCGTCCGGGCCACGACCGCCGCTACGCGATTGATGCCTCGAAGCTTCAGCACGAACTCGGCTGGGTGCCCGCTTACACCTTCGAGAAAGGCATCCGCGAAACCGTGCAATGGTATCTCGACAACTTGGAATGGTGCCGCCATGTACAAGACGGCAGTTATCGCCGCGAACGCTTAGGCTTGGGAGATTAATCATGAACTGGAAAGGCATTATCCTCGCCGGTGGCGCCGGCACACGGCTACATCCGATTACAAAAGCCGTATCCAAGCAATTGCTGCCGGTTTACGACAAGCCCATGATTTATTACCCCCTGTCGGTGTTAATGTTGGCTGCGATACGGGATATCCTTATTATTACGACGCCCGAAGATCAAAACAGCTTCAAAAACCTGCTTGGCGACGGTTCGGACTATGGCATTCAACTGGAATATGCGGTGCAACCGAAACCGGAAGGCCTTGCCCAAGCATTTTTGATCGGCGAGGACTTTATCGGCGACAGCAATACTTGCCTGGTGCTTGGCGATAACATATTTTTTGGTCAACATTTCTCGGATAACCTAAAGAACGCCTTAAACAGGCCCACCGGTGCTACGGTATTCGGTTACAAAGTCAAGGACGCCGAACGCTTTGGCGTCGTCGAGTTCGATGAAAACCAAAGGGCGATTTCAATTGAAGAGAAACCCGCCAAACCCAAATCGAAATATGCTGTTACAGGTTTATATTTTTACGACAACCAGGTCGTCGATATTGCCAAAAAAATAAAACCATCGGCACGGGGGGAATTGGAAATAACCACAGTTAACCAAGCTTACCTAGAGCAGCAACAATTAAATGTAGAAATTCTGGGGCGAGGTTTTGCCTGGTTGGATACCGGAACGCACGACAGTTTGATCGAAGCCGGACAATTCGTCCAAACCGTAGAACATCGCCAAGGCTTTAAAATCGCCTGCCTTGAAGAAATTGCCTACTATAATGGCTGGTTGAGCAAAGACGAGTTAATAGTTCGGTCGAAAGCACTGGCAAAAACCGCATACGGCGAGTATCTGCTTGAAATCTCTTCCGGCACTTAACTAAAGTATCGGTTGTACTTAGATTTAAATTCACAACACCCATATCCAATTTCAAAGAAAACGGTAAATTTATCGTCCATGAAAATAGACTTCGCAAAACTCCAGCACCAATATCAGCTTTATAAAAACGAGATTGATACCGCCATCCAAACTGTCTTAAACAAATCAAACTACATCATGGGTGAAGAGGTTGGTTTGTTGGAAAAAGAACTTGAGTTGTTTACCAATGCCAGGCACGCCATTGTTTGCTCAAGCGGAACCGACGCCTTGCTGTTAGCAATGATGGCGTTGGATATCGAACCGGGCGACGAAATCATCACGACGCCATTTACTTTTATTGCAACCGCAGAAACCATCGCATTGATGAAAGCAAAACCTGTCTTTGTAGACATACAGGAAGAGACTTTCAATATCGACCCCGACAAAATCGAAGCCGCTATTACACCCAAAACCAAAGCCATCATGCCGGTTTCTTTGTACGGACAACCGCCCGATTTATATGAAATCAAAGCGATTGCCGATAAACACAACCTTAAAATCATAATCGACGGCGCCCAAAGTTTCGGCGCCGCCTATAAAGGCAGAACCGACAGCGCATTAGGCGACATCAGCTGTACCAGTTTTTTCCCGGCCAAACCCCTTGGCTGTTATGGCGACGGCGGTGCCGTATTTACCAACGATGACGGGCTAGCCGAAAAAATCAGCATGTTGCGCGTACATGGCCAAGGACAACGTTACCATCACAAATATATAGGTATGGGCGGACGCTTGGATACCCTTCAGGCAGCCGTCCTACTGCCTAAGCTTGTGCACTACAGGAATGAAATCAAGTTGAGAGAAAAAGTCGCCCAGTCTTATAACGATAGGTTATCCGCTAAACCGGATTTGTTGTTGCCCCAAACGAAAGCCGACCGTACCCATGTTTGGGCGCAATATACTTTAAGGACATCGGAAAGGGATGTTTTACAGGCAAAACTGCAAAAGGCGGGAGTGCCAACAGCCATCCATTATCCTAAACCTTTACATCTACAAGAATGTTTTGACTATTTGAGGCATACAAGCGGCGACTTTCCTATTGCCGAAAAAGCTGCAAACGAAGTATTAAGCTTACCGATGAATCCGTTTTTAGAAGCTGACGAGCTAGATTTTATTGCGGAGAGCATGAATTAAATTTTTTTAACAATCGCGGCAAAAACAAGCCCCAGATTGCCCAGTAGGGTCTGCCGGTAAATACCGGATTGCATAAATCCGCATAACCTGGGAATTAACGGAAGCTTTCTCGCATTGCAAAATTGATTAAAAATAAGCAAGTTCCCGACAGTAAGGCGATGCTTGAATTGTTGCAATGCGAGAATATTTCGGTCATTCCAACGACTGTACTGGCCTTGCAATAGCATACGGATTCTCGCCCATCTGGCCGACCAGTTCGAATTCATCCCTATCTGGTTTTCATTATGCTGACGATAACGTAACGACGTATAACCATCATAAAATATCCTGCCGCCGCAACCACTGACAAGCATATAAAACCACCAATCGTGGACAACAACGTCAACATCTTTCCCCATTTCACGTATCAAATCACATGCCGCCTTATTAATAACCATGGTATTGCCGCCTGCAATGTTTTGTACCAGTGCATTGGCAAAACTCGGTGGATTTTTAAAAAACTGGGAAAAGCCTATTTCCTGATTGACAGCATCGACAAGGCGGGTACGTGCGCAATAGAGTGCAGGTGTATCGTTCGAAACCGTATTTAGCCAATTGACCGCCGTAGACAGTTTGTCATTTTCCCAGATATCGTCTTGGTCGGAAAAAGCGTAAAAATCGGCATTAATCTCGGATTTGCACGTAAGGGATAAAAAATTAGCTGTCGACCCTTTCCCTGGTCCAGTAATAATAGACAGCCTTTCGTCCCCCCACTGAATTCGATAGCGCTCTAAAATAGCAAGCGTACTGTCTTTAGAGCCGTCGTCGGACGCCCATACCTGCCAATCCGAATAATCTTGGGATTCAAAAGAATCAAGTTGCTCCGGTAAGAATTTCTCGCCATTATAAGTGCAAAGCAAAATGGCAACTTTGGGTAGGGATAACATGTTAAAGCCAAGCAGAAAATTGTAATATTATGAAGTTGTTCAATGGGTAATCTAACGGGTGTGGCGTATGCCATTCTACCGGGCAAACGCTTGATCGGAACACAAAATATTTTTATCGTACGAGTCCTGTAAAATCGAAAAAATCTGATTCCCTTTAATGGAAAACTATTAACAGGTATAATTTCAATTAATTAGGAACCTGAAATTTGCGCATCGAATTAATAATTCAAGATCGACTCATGGCAGATAATGCGCGATAGCCATAAAATTTTTTAGCCTACTCAATTTTACGTTGATTTTTGACCCATAAAATATACCTGGCAAAGCGTCTCAACTTTGGCCTTATAATCAATTCAATTCTTAATCATTAACGCCAACCCTATAGCCAGCGGCTGTTGGATTATCCTGATATACATAAATTCATAGGGACTTCTCATGGTTTCCACGGTGATCAATTTTTTCTTTGTTTCGAAGCGCGGGTTTCAAACATACCATACGGGCAACACTTTACTTAGAATCCCAGTTCTATTTGTCCGTCCAATGATAACGACGGGGCGGATATAAAATGCCGCATTTTCAACTGCAAAAGTACATTGAGTTTATTTGGTACCGTGCCGTGGCGGAGATACTGTCCGATGTCTCAAAAGGCTTTTTAGGATTTCTTTGGTGGATTGTCGAGCCATTATTCTATATGGCTGTTTTTTATATAATTTTTGGGCTTGTATTTAAACAAAACAGCGAAAACTACGTCTCTTTTTTGTTATGTGGCCTAGTCGTATGGAAGTGGTTCGACAGTTCCATACGCAATTCCTCCATGTCTATCCAGCATAGCATGGGATTGATCAAGCAGGTTTATCTACCGAAAGTAGTTTTCCCATTAGTTTCCATAACTAACAGTAGTTTACGGTTTTTTATGGTGTTTGCCTTGTTCTTGGCGTTCCTGCTGCTCCAGGGAACCAAACCTAATATAAACTGGCTTGTAGAATTGCCCTTGTTGCTGCTATTGCAGATATTTTTAATGACAGGTATCGGCATGACATTTGCTGCGTTAGTACCTTTTGTTCCAGATCTTAAATTCCTGATTGATAATGGCATGTTGCTGCTATTTTTTTTGTCGGGGATTTTTTTCCGTTTTGAAAATATTCCCGATTTCCTAAAGCCCTATTTCAAAATCAACCCAATAGGTATGCTCATCTCAGGCTATAGGCAAGTCTTATTGACAGATAATGGCCTGGATTGGAAAAATCTGGCATCCGTGTTTGTCATAACCCTCTTTTTTTTAATAGTTGGAGGATATTTGCTGCATAAATATGATCGCTTATACGCTAAAAGAGCATTCTTATGAGCTTGCCACAAGAAGCGCCGAAAAAATTACTGATGCGGCTTGAAAACGTCGGCATCAGTTATCTACAGCGGTCAAAGCGGCTCAAACGCAACGAGTTTTGGGCGTTAACGAATGTTTCATTCAGCGTTTACCACGGCGAAACATTGGGAGTGATCGGGAGAAACGGCGTAGGCAAAAGCACCTTATTACGGATGTTGGCTGGCATCATTACTCCAGACAAAGGCAAGATCTGGTTTGAAAATGGCTTACGCACTGCATTGTTGTCATTGCAAGCCGGCTTTATCCCTACCTTAACCGGTCGGCAAAATGCCATTATAAGCGGTATCACCTTGGGGCTATCCCGGCGCGAGATAGAAGGCCGGTTGGAACAAATAATCGAGTTTTCCCAGTTAAAAGGCTTCATTGACCAGCCTGTCGCGGCCTATTCTTCAGGGATGCGGATGCGGTTGGGCTTTGCCGTGGCAATTCAGGTTGATCCCGATGTCCTGCTAATAGACGAAGTGCTAAGTGTTGGCGACGAAGTTTTTAGCCGGAAATCGGCAGATGTTATCCGCAATAGGATCAATTCGGACGAAACAACCATTATCGTTTCCCATAATATCCAACTCGTCCATACCTTATGCGACCGTGTGGTTTGGATAGAAAATGGCCTTACCCGCATGGAAGGAACGTCTGATGAAGTTGTTCCCGTCTATCTACAAAGTTCAAATTAAGAAAGACCTTTGTTATAGTAATTAAAAGACATGACAAAATGCCGACCACCTAAACATTGCGCCCTGATAACAGTATGAACGGCATATCTTCCGGAAAGTTTCTTGGTCAGCCGAAAACTAACAACGGAATATCAGAATGTAATGCGTATTAATCCAATATGAACGTTGCGGACAATATTACAGGGATGAATCTTTACAGAGTGGAATCAACTGTCAAATGAATAAAATACCTGTCATTTCAAAGGCGATTAAAACTAATTTCCAGGCCCTTAAAAAGCAAATCGGGCAACTTTCAGGTAAAGAAAACCAATCCGGAAGACGGCTCGTGGTTTCAAGCAATTGCCAAACTGGCGGCATTTCGGCAGCGCTCCAAATCATTTTTCCAGACGATGAAATTATTCCGCTACCGCTGGCTAACTTTACCAATCCCGAAAGTAAAACTAAATTCGTAGAAAAACTTAAAAATGCCGATATTTGGATAAGCATTGGAAGCTATGAGTTATTAGCGGAATTTGGTATAGAAAGCAAAGTCCAGCTGATAAAAATTCCGATTATTAGATTTTCAGGATTCCATCCCGACTTGGTTTATGCCAAGAAAAAATCAACCAATGAACTGGTGACGCCCCATTACAACTCGGCAATCGCGGTTTGGGCCTACAGCCATAACCTTGATGTCGGCAATGCCGAAAAACTGTTCAATGAACAAGTGTTCGCCAACCTTGGCTATCTGACGAGCTGGGAATCGAGTGTCAACCAGCTAAGGCACAGATTCCTGGATTCGGACCTGGAATTTCACGACTTCATTCTGCCGATGAGGAGAGAAGGGCTGTTCATGTATTCGTTAAACCATCCCAAAGTAATCGCGTTAGTCACGCTGTCCAAGCTTATCGCGAAACAATTGGGTGTCGCGCCGGATAAGTTGGACCGATATATCGACATCAATGACGGTTTAAATGAGATAATCTGGCCGGTCTATCCCGAGATAGGCGATCATCTCGCCCTTTATTCATCCTATGAGTGGAAAATGGGTGAAGGCAAATGGCTCAGGGGACTGCGCGCATTTTTGGAAAGCGCCTACGCCAACTACGGCCGCTTAAATATTGCTCCCGATGACCTTGTGGCACTGCAAGGTAATGAGGCGCTTTACGACAGCGTGTTAGGAATGTATTCGGGAATAGAACCATGAGTAATCCCTATAAAGAATTAGAAGATTATTGTTTCTGGTCCAGGGCAATGCTTAATCCCGCGCCCGGGCAGATTGATCCGGTAGTCAATACCACATTAATCTCGCCTAGCCATAAAGTGGCTACGATGGGAAGTTGTTTTGCGCAACATCTGGCCAAGCATATCCGTTCTTCCGGCCTTAACTATTTCGTTGCGGAGTCTGCACCGAATGCTATGGGCGCACAGGAAGCGACAGCTAAAAATTACGGCGTTTTCTCGGCCCGGTACGGTAATGTTTATACGGTCCGGCAAGCAGTCCAATTATTTGACCGTGCGTTTGGGCATTTCAGCCCGCAGGACAATGTGTGGAAAAAAAACGACGGTTATGTCGATGCATTTCGCCCGCAAATTGAACCCGAAGCGTTTGCAACGGAAGAACAAGTCAGGGAATCCGCCAGGGAACACCTGAAGCATGTAAGGGACGTTTTCATGCAATCCGATTGGCTGGTTTTTACCCTAGGGCTTACCGAAGCATGGCGCTCCAAACTGGATGGTGCGGTTTACCCTATAGCGCCCGGCGTAGCGGGCGGCCAATTCGACCCGGATAGTTATGAGTTCGTAAACTTCTCAGCGCAAGAAGTACAGACCGACCTGGAGCTGTTAATAACCAAGTTGCAAACGGTAAACCCAAACGCACATGTTTTATTGACCGTATCGCCTGTTCCCCTGATTGCCACTTACGAACGAAGGCACGTCTGGGTTTCCACAACATTTAGCAAAGCGGCGTTAAGGGTTGCGGCTGATGCGATGGAACGCCGATTTAATAACGTTATTTATTTCCCGTCGTTTGAAATCATAACTTCGCCTGCCGCCGGAGGCAGATATTATGCCGATGACCTAAGGCAAGTGACGGATTTAGGCGTAAAACATGTCATGCGGGTATTTTCAAAGCATTTCATCCGACAATTGCATGAAATCCCGTCTAAAGCGGACACTATAACTAACATTTCATCCTTCAAGGGTGATGATAATATCGTTTGTGACGAAGAGGTTATAGAACGCGCTTTATCTTTAAGTGGATTCAAGAAATAATCCGTAAAATTTACATCTTCAATTTTGAACCCCTTTCAAATTTAGGTTTGTGTTATTACATCACAGTAATATCCAATATTTATCAGTTATAAATAATAAGAATCAGCACTAGTACCCGATGACCGAACACACGATTAATAGCATTACAAATTTTGATGATGCGGACAGAGTAACGGGCGTGACCGTCCAATCAATCCGCCCTCGGTTGATAGTCGTCTTGGGGATGCATCGGAGCGGAACGAGCGCTATCACCCGAGCCTTAAAAGTATTGGGCGTTGATTTAGGCGACACGTTGTTACTATCACAAAGTGATAACGAAAAAGGCTTTTGGGAAGATCGCGATATCTATTTTTTTAATGAAGAATTGTTAACTACGCTTAACAGTACTTGGCATCATTTAACCCCTATCGGACAGGATGATTTAGAAATACTCCATAACGCCGGGTATTACTCGAAAGCCTTTGAATTACTCAGGGATAAAATGCAGAAGACATTAATCTTCGGCATTAAAGATCCTAGGATAGCGAAGCTATTACCTTTTTGGAAACAGGTTTTTACACACTGTGAGTTCGATGTTGATTATGTTATAGCGATACGAAATCCGTTGAGTGTTGCGGAATCGTTGGCAAAGCGAAATGGCTTCGATCATGAAAAAAGTTATTACTTATGGCTTGGCCATGCATTAACAAGCCTAGCAGTTGCCGGTTATGGCCGTAGCGTCGTCATCGATTATGACAGGTTAATGGAAACTCCCGAACGCGAACTGCAGCGTACGGCTGAGATTTTACAATTAGAAATCATACCGGACGAATTGGAGGTATACCTATCGGAATTCCTTGATAAGGGTTTGCAGCATAATAAGTACTCGCTCGACGACCTGAAACAGGACAATACCTGCCCAAAGCCCGTATACGTTACCTATTTAACGCTCATGGAGATGGCTGCAGATAAAATAAAAATTGATAATACGCAATTACAAGACCAAATCCAGCAGTGGTGTGTCGAGTTTGAAACACTCATCCCAATATTGACGTTAACCGATAAACTATTTGCCAAATCCGAACAATTAGCTTCAACCTATACCGAGTTGAATTCGGAAACCGCAAAACTAATTCAACAAATAAATGAACAGGAAAGCCAGCTTTTCGATTTGACGAAAGAAAGGCAAATTTTCGATTCGGAAACCGCAAAACTAATTCAACAAATAAATGAGCAGGAAAGCCAGCTTTTCGATTTGACGAAAGAAAGGGACAGGTTCAGGGATTGGGCCCTGGACCTAGACCGAAGGCTTAAGGAAGAATTGTTTAAAATCTCCCTCATTTATTCGAGCAGTTCCTGGAAAATCACCCTGCCCATGCGGGAAATAAAACAATGGATAACCAGCCCCTCTTTACAAGCTAGGCGGTATTTGACCGGAGCCATCAACATCGGTAATACGGCTTATATGAAGCTTCCTCTTTCGAATCAAACAAAGGTTGCCCATAGATTATTCATTGCAGAGCACATGCCTTGGCTTTTAAGGGCGAATAGAGGGCTTCATGTAACCATTCCTGCCAGCCCCAGTATGGGCGTTGACGAGCTGGAAATTACCGATTTGGCTGCCTTTGCCGGCAATATTACGCTCAATGTCTCGTCGCAACCCATTGTTTCAATAATTATACCCATCTACGGAAAATGTGATTACACCCTTAGATGTTTGGCTTCCATCGCGGCCTCAAAACCTACGGTAGCTTACGAAATCATTGTGGTGGATGACAGTTCTCCCGATAATTCCACCCAAATCCTGCATCGAGTCAACGGAATACGGTTAATCTCAAATGCCGAAAACCAGGGGTTATACGGCAGTAACAACCGACTGGTTGGACGAATTATTAAGAACGTTCAGTGAATTCCCGGGGACAGGATTGGCTGGCTCAAAGCTGATGTATCCTAACGGTACGCTACAGGAGGCTGGAGGAATCATCTGGCAGGATGGCAGTGCGTGGAATTTTGGACGTAATCAAAACCCCGACTTGCCCGTCTATTGCTACGCGCGAGAAGTAGATTATTGCTCTGGCGCGTCCATTATGATCCCTAGATCACTGTTTGAAGAACTAGGCGGCTTCGATGAGCATTATCTTCCGGCGTATTGCGAAGATTCCGACTTAGCCCTTAAAGTGCGCTCCCAAGGCTATCGGGTTATTTATCAACCCTTATCCGTTGTGTTCCATTTCGAGGGAATCACTTCGGGTACCGATGTCAATCAAGGCACTAAAGCCTATCAGGTTGAAAACCTAAAAAAACAATACGAACGCTGGAAAGACCGCCTTTGCCATCATCAAAAGAATGGGACTGAAATAGACCGCGCTAAGGACAGAACCGCTGAAAAACGTGTTTTAGTGATCGATCATTGCACACCTACTCCCAATCAGGATGCAGGATCCATTTACATCTATAACATAATGCTGCTCATGCGTGAAATGGGCTACCAAGTCACCTTTATCCCTGAAGACAATTTTTTGTATATGCCGGAATATACCAGCGCATTACAACGGGCGGGAATAGAAGTGCTTTATGCCCCTTACTACACGACAGTCGAATATCATTTGAAAGAAGCAGGGAAACGATACGACCTTGTCTACTTGATCCGGGTTGGCGTAGTTGAGCGTCACCTTAAAAGCATACGCAGATATTGCAACCAGGCTAAAGTGGTCTTCCATACGGTTGATTTGCATTACCTGAGGTTAACGAGGGAAGCGGAGCTATTTAATGACCCTGAAAAACTAAGGGCAGCGGAAGCTATGAAGACCGTTGAATTGGCTGCCATATCATCGGTTGATGCAACGACAGTTGTCAGTTCTGAAGAACTAAACCAACTTCAGTCACTAGTACCCACGTCCAAGGTTTTCACGCTGCCTTTTTCATTAACAATCCGTGGTACTGAAGCTGGCTTTAATGACCGCCGGGATATCGTCT
>JBGAWU010000069.1:0-8923 GCA_044227425.1 Methyloglobulus sp. | reverse complement strand
AATCCTATCAACAGCTATACCCTGAAGTTAAGATAATGATGACCTTGCATAACAGCCAGGTTAATTTGAGCGAAGGAAGCATCGATTTGGCAATCCTCGTTACGGACACGCTGGATTTAGGCGTTATCGCGAGAAAAATCGCCGAAACACGGTTATGTACGTACGCATCACCGGCCTACATCAAACAATACGGTGAACCGCTTACCGTTGAAGATTTGAAAAACCATCACTGCTTATACAATACCGATACCCCCCATAAAGATTTCTGGATCTTCAAAGACGGGGAAGAAGAAATAAAAGTTAAAACGACGTGGCGTTTCGCTTCGAATAACGGCAGGGCATTATGTCAAGCAGCCGCTTTAGGCATGGGCATCACCCAAGCGCCTGAACTTTCTGTCGCAAGCTATCTTGCAGAAGGCAAATTGGTAGAAATACTACCCAACTACAGAATCCCTTCTTTGAATATCTATGCCACCTACTTGCAAAGGCGGTTTATGCCCGCGAAATTAACCACGTTCGTAGAATTTTTAATCCGCTTCTTCGCCGAAATGGATATGGCAAGCATCAAATAATATTGCTTTAACCGCTTGATTTTTTTGTATTCCGCCGTATGAAAATGACCTTACGGCGGAATGTATTTAATAGCTTTCGCTTACTTTTCTTCGCTAGCGCAACCCAGGCAGCGATATACACCTGCGCCAAGCAATGCACCGATAAAAGGGGCTACCCAGAATAACCAAAGCTGGGCAATCGCCCAATCCCCAACATAAATGGCGACACCCAAACTTCTTGCAGGGTTCACCGATGTATTCGTGACCGGTATGCTGATCAGGTGGATCAACGTCAATCCTAAGCCGATTGCAATCGGGGCAAACCCTGCAGGTGCGCGCACATCGGTTGATCCTAAAATAATCAGCAAAAACATCATGGTCATAACGACCTCAGTAACAAATGCAGAAGTTACAGAATAGCCGCCAGGAGAATGTTCGCCGTAACCGTTCGCAGCGAAACCTGCTGTTACGTCAAAACCCGCTTTGCCGCTGGCAATGAGGTACAAAATCCCGCCGGCGACAATAGCGCCTAAAACCTGGGCAACGATATAAAAAGCCAGTTTGTTTGCCGGAAAACGACCGCCTGCCCACAAACCGACAGAAACAGCCGGATTTAGATGGCAACCCGATATGTGGCCAATTGCAAAAGCCATTGTCAATACGGTTAAACCGAATGCCAACGCCACACCCAACAATCCGATGCCCACATCAGGAAAAGCAGCCGAAATCACCGCACTCCCGCATCCGCCAAGAACCAACCAAAACGTCCCCAAAAACTCTGCTAAATACTGTTTCATATAATCTCCCTCTCGTATTGAAAAATTGTTGTCGGTGCGAGAATTCGGTTGCACCGAGCCGAATCATATCATCCGTTATCCCACTGTACAATTCGCCGCCCCATTACATTTTTTCGGCACAAAAAAAGGCAACTCGAAGTTGCCTTTTTAAATTCCGTATAAAGAAGAGTTAGTTACAGCTTTTCCTTGATACGGGCCGCTTTACCTGTCAACTCGCGTAAGAAATACAATTTCGCACGACGGACATCGCCACGGCGCTTAACGACAATTTCGCTGATCAGCGGGCTATGCGTTTGAAATACACGTTCAACGCCGGTTCCGTGAGAGATTTTTCTGACGGTAAATGCAGAATTCAAACCACGGTTACGCTTGGCAATAACAATGCCTTCAAAAGCCTGCGTCCGCTCTTTATCGCCTTCCTTTACCCTTACCTGCACTACCACAGTATCGCCAGGACCGAATTCAGGTATCTGCTTCAGTTGCTCTTTTTCTAATTGTTCAATTATGTTACTCACAATTCCACCTTCGATTAATCCAATTCTGTTTGATTTATAAATTCGTCCAGCAGTTTTTTCTGCTCTTCCGTCAATTGCTTTTTTTCCAGCAAGTCCGGGCGTTTTTGTCATGTCTTCCCTAATGCCTGTTTCATTCGCCATTGGGCTATACAGGCATGGTTCCCGCTCAATAAAACCTCCGGGACCGACGCGCCGTCAACCGATTCAGGTCTTGTATATTGCGGAAAATCAAGCAAGCCATCAACATGTGAATCTTGTTGTGCGGAATCCCAGTCGCCTAAAGCCCCCGGCAAAATCCTGGTGACGGCATCGATGACAACCAGTGCTGCCAACTCACCGCCGCTTAGCACATAATCGCCGATTGACCACTCTTCATCGCAATCAAATTCAATAAAGCGTTCATCAATGCCTTCGTAACGGCCTGCAATCAATATAAGCCTCGGCAATTGACTTGCTTCCGCCAGCAAATCCTGGGTAATCGGTTTACCTTGTGGGCTTAAGTACACAACTTTGGCAACTTCGTTGACCGCGCTTTTCGCTGCCATTAACGCATCATGGAGGGGCTGGTACTTCATCAGCATTCCCGGTCCGCCGCCGTAAGGCCGGTCATCGACCGTTTTATGTTTGTCGTAGGTGTAATCCCTTGGGTTCCATACGCACAACTCTACAATGCTGCGATCTATTGCTTTTCCAGTTACTCCAACCCCTGCTGCGACCCTGACCATTTCAGGAAACAAGGTAAGCACATCAAATCGCACAACCTTAATTAAAAATCAGCATCCCAATCGACAATTATTTTGCCGCTTGCAAGATCGATAGATTTAACAATCTGGTCTTGTAAAAAAGGAACTGCCCGTTCCCGCTTACCTTTGACAAGTAAAATGTCATTTGCACCCGTTTCAAAAAGGCTTTCCACTTTTCCTAGAACAACACCTTCAACCGTTTCGACATCCAGCCCGACCAAGTCAGTCCAATAGTACTCACCTTGTTTTAGGGCCGGTAACTGCTGGTACTCGATGTAGATGCCCCATCCCATCAACAGTAAAGCATGGTCACGGTCGTTTACCCCTTCCAGTTGGGCAATTACACCTTTACCTTGTCCGTGGCCTGCAATGACATTAACCGACTTTTGCTCACTGTCTTTTTTTAAAAGCCAGTGTTTGTAGAGGACTATATTTTCTCTAGGTTCTGTATAGGAGGTTATTTTCAACCAGCCTTTTACACCAAAAACGCCAGAAATTTTTCCAACGTAGATTGGGTCTTGCTTGGACAAAATGCTTAAGCAGCCGCTTTTTGAGCGTCCTTTATCAATCTAGCCACACGCTCTGAAGGTTGGGCGCCTTTGGATGTCCAATAAACCACGCGGTCTGTGTCTAAAGAGAGTTTTTGTTCTTTGCCGCGGGCAATCGGATTAAAAAAACCAACCCGTTCGATATAACGGCCGTCGCGACCATTTCTGCTGTCAGTAACGACAACGTGGTAAAAAGGGCGGTTTTTAGAACCACCTCTCGAAAGACGAATTGCTACCATCTTATATCCTCAAAAGATTTTGCCAAAATTTAATCCGCCTATTTTACGCGAATTGGCGAATAAGTGAAGAACTAATTCTAATTTAGAACGATTTGCCTAAAGAAAGCCTATCTTCTCATACCACGGACATTGTTTTTTATGCCGCGCACCATATTGGCTATATTCCCGGTTTTCATCTTTTTCATCATTTTTTGCATCATAAGGAATTGCTTGAGCATACGGTTGACATCTTCAATTTTCTGGCCGCACCCGTCGGCAATACGTTGCTTACGGGTGCCTTTGATCAAATCAGGATAACGCCTTTCCTGCTTTGTCATCGATTGGATAATTGCCATCTGCCGTGCCAACATTTTATCGTTGACCTGTTCTTTCATTGCTTTCGGCACACTGTTTATCCCCGGCAATTTGTCCAGCATGGAACCGATACCGCCCATACTTTGCATTTGCTGCAATTGCTCAAGAAAATCGTTGAAATCGAACGCTTTGCCTTTTTGGATTTTCTTGGCGAATTTTTCGGCTTTTTCCTTATCAACCTTTTGTTCCATTTCCTCGATCAAGCTGAGCATGTCGCCCATGCCTAAAATTCGGGAAGCCAAACGGTCGGGATGGAATGGTTCCAGAGCATCGGCTTTCTCGCCGACACCGATAAATTTGATTGGTTTACCAGTGATATGGCGGATAGATAAGGCTGCACCGCCACGAGCGTCACCGTCCGCTTTCGTTAAAACAACACCGGTCAACGGTAGTGCATCGTTGAAAGCTTTTGCGGTTACCGCAGCATCTTGCCCGGTCATGCTATCGACAACGAATAGCGTTTCAACCGGTTTTATCGCAGCATGCAAGGCTTTAATTTCAGCCATCATGTCGTCATCGACGTGCAAACGGCCCGCCGTATCGACGATGATGACATCCAGAAACTTCCGCCTGCCCGCATCGATAGCCTTTTGCGCAATATCGACGGGGTTTTGGCTGATGTCGCTCTCAAAAAATTCTAACGATAAGCTGTTCGCCAAAGTTTCCAATTGTTTAATAGCCGCGGGACGATAAACGTCCACACTGACAACGCCGACTTTTTTCTTTTGGTTTTCTTTAAGCCACTTCCCTAACTTCGCCACCGTCGTGGTTTTACCGGCACCTTGCAAGCCCGCCATCAGGACGATTGCCGGTGGCACAGCATTGAGGTTGAGCTTTTCATTAGCGCTGCCCATGACTTTAACCAGTTCGGCTTGCACCAACTTGATCATCGCCTGACCTGGACTTAAACTGGCCTGGACTTCCTGCCCCAACGCCCCGTTTTTGACACGTTCAATAAAATCTGTAACCACGGGCAAAGCAACATCGGCCTCAAGCAAAGCCATCCGTACTTCCCGTAAGGTTTCCTTGATATTTTCTTCTGTCAGTCTACCTTGGCCTTTGAGCTTTTTAAGGGTACTGCTTAGTCGGTCGGTTAAGTTATCGAACATGTCTTGGTCTTTGAAATAAAAGTAATCATTTCAGACGCGAATGCGCCGGAACTCTAAATCGGGTATATTAACATAGGAGTTGTTAGTATTACATCCGGCGACTGCTTTGATTGTCGAAAGCCATCGTCCAAACTAACTCACTCCTTGATAAGGGTTATCGACGCCATTAGCGGATTAAACCTCATAACCCTGCAGTTACACGCAAGTATTTATGTACACATTCATCAGAATCATGCTGCTATAAATGAACACTTATTTGCTTTCTTCTATCGCAATCTGCGCTTATTTGGCCAGTACTGTAACGATCTTAAGACCGTTGCCGCAGGACAAACGGAAACGCGGCACAATCCTCTGGACCATTGCCGGCATCGCGTTTCAAACATTATCCATAGCGATAACAGTGAGCGAACACGGTGGATTCAATTTCAGTTTTTTCAGTATGGCGTCGCTGGTTTCCCTAATCGTTGCCTGGCTGCTGCTATTAGCCATGCTGAGTAAACCGGTCGAAAACCTGGGGATTTTATTGTTTCCCGTTACAGCGCTCATGCTCGCGCTTGATTTATGCTTCCCTGAAAAACAGCGCTCATTGAATTTGCATAACTGGGAAATCAATGTCCATATCCTGTCTTCAATTATTGCTTTCAGTCTTTTGAATATCGCCGCCTTACAAGCCGTGCTGCTGGTTGTGCAAAACCAGCAGTTAAGGAGCCATCCGCCGAAACGCTATATCCAATCAATGCCTTCCCTTGAAACCATGGAATCCCTGTTATTCCAAATGATTGGTGCAGGCCTTGTGTTTTTGAGCGCAGCTCTCGCCAGCGGCTTTTTGTTTATTGACGACATCTTCGCCCAACATCAAGCGCATAAAACATTTCTTTCAATATTCGCATGGTTGATTTTTTTCGGCTTATTGATAGGCCGGAAACGTTATGGCTGGCGTGGACAGACCGCCATCAAATGGACATTGTTGGGTTTTCTCTTCCTGCTGCTCGCTTACTTCGGAAGCAAACTTGTAAAAGAACTTATTTTACACCGCTAATCTAAATATCAGGGCGTCTGAAAAAAAGGGGCAACATCCATGTTAAAATCCGGCTGCCTGCCAATTAAACCGGCCATCTAAAGCTTGATTAGCATCAAACTGAATGAATACGGATAAAGGGAGTTTTCTGCTTGATTGTTATTCAACAACACTATATCTTCTATCGAACCGCAGGCAATTATGAACCGCCATCCCAGGCTGCCGCTGTCGGTTTCATTTGTTCCTTTGCTGCTTGAACCGACGCTACTGCTGCTACAAAATCGCCAGTTTTAACTGATTTTTTGGCATTTCTAATCATTGGCCTGAACCGGTCGATTGCCATTGAATTATCTCTTCTTAATGCTTCGGATAATTTCAAGGCCGCATCGGCTAATTCAATAAAACCATCTTTGTTTTCTTTCTTGGCCAGAACAATCATGTCATCACATAACGAAATAACTAAAGAAAAATCCTCATTCACGGGGGCGCCTGCAGAATTGGCGTTTCCAATCAGCAAGAAAATGAAAAAGAATGCAATGGCAAGTTTATACAAGTTCATTAATGTTCCTCTCTTATTGTATTCAGTAAAAAAAAGCTATCTTGACCATTTTTTGACCCAACCCATGAGAAATAAGCACAAGCCAAGCCAATAGTTTCGATTCAATACTATAATCACGATTCCCTTGATTGTCAACCTATTTAAAATTCAGTTTTTCTGTTTAATCTCTCCGCCCTCCGTCAAGCGGAGGATTAACCCCAATCTTTTGGGTCGCACCTTTGTTGCTTCATTGCAAATAAAAAATACAGAGAATACATTCCGGAAAAATTGCGCTAAACAGACACATTAAGTGAATTTTCCAACCATAATCTGTGTCTGGACACTAAACTTTGAGATAATGAGGCCCAATGATTGTTACCAAAAAACAATCGAATCCTTGATTTCAATAAAACCCATGCTTACCCAACCTCGAAACCATGAAGGACAAGAAAAATTATAAACCTTGCGATTTAGTTATTTACGGCGCGCTGGGCGACTTATCCCGCCGGAAACTGTTTATTTCCCTTTACCGTCTTGAAAACGCAAACTTAATCGAACCGGAAACCCGAATCATTGGTATCGACCGCCACGAAAGCAATACAGCGGAATTTGTCGAAACCGCGCGCAAAAGCCTTCAAGAGTTTTCAAACGAAACACTGTTAGATGAGGTATGGGCGCGATTTTCAGCTCGGCTTTCCTATGTAAAAATCGACTTAACCCAACTGGACCAGTATAAAATCCTCAACACGGTTACCGATTCAAATGCTCGTGTTCTAGTCAATTATTTTGCCGTTGCACCTTTCCTGTTTAAAAACATTTGCCAAGGACTTGCCAAATCCGGTGTGTTGACGGACGAATCTCGCATGGTCATGGAAAAGCCGATTGGCCACGACTTAAAATCCTCCAAAGAAATCAACGACGAAGTCGCCAAAGTATTCAGTGAAGACCAGGTCTTCCGTATTGACCACTACTTGGGCAAAGAGACTGTTTTAAATCTGTTGGCACTGCGTTTCGCCAATTCGATCTTTACGACCAACTGGAATCACAATACTATCGACCACATACAGATTACCGTTGCGGAAGAAGTCGGTATCGAAGGCCGCTGGGAGTATTTCGATAAAACCGGGCAGTTGCGCGATATGTTGCAGAATCACTTGCTGCAAATCCTGACTTTTATCGCGATGGAACCGCCGGTTAACTTGGAAGCCAAAAGCATCCATAACGAAAAAATAAAAGTACTCAAAGCGCTTCGCCCCATTACCAGCAACAATGTGGACGAAAAAACCGTCCGCGGACAATATACCGGTGGTTATATCAAAGGTGCGGCAGTACCCGGTTATCTCGAAGAAGAAGGCGCGAACACTCAAAGTACCACGGAAAGTTTTGTTGCCATCAGGGTCGATATCGATAACTGGCGTTGGGCGGGCGTACCGTTTTATCTGCGGACAGGTAAACGTCTGATGGGAAAGCGGACGGAAATTGTGGTCTACTTCAAGCAGCTTCCGCATAACATCTTTAAAGACAGCTTTAGGGATTTACCGCCCAACAAATTGATAATCCACCTGCAACCGAACGAAGGCGTGGAGATCGAAATGTTGAACAAGATTCCGGGTATCGATGAGCATATCAAATTGCAAAAAACCCGGTTGGACTTAAGTTTTTCCGACGCTTTCAAAAAGAATCGCATTTTCGGCGGTTACGAAAAACTGGTGCTGGAAGCCATGCGCGGCAATCCGACGTTATTTTTGAGCCGCGAAGAAATCGAACAGGCGTGGACATGGGTGGATTCCATTCAGGATGCGTGGCGACATTACAACGAATCGCCTAAGTCTTACCCTGCTGGAACGTGGGGACCGATTGCATCGGTGGCTTTGTTGGCTAGGGATGGCAGGGCTTGGGAGGAGTAATGTCTTCTATTGCTTTGTTCTGCAAAATAACTATTATTTGCAATAAATTAAAACACAACACAACATTTTGATATTTTTGGTGATTTATGGCAACGGTACAACTTTCTGATGAGCTTGTTGCAGAAGCAAAGCAAGCAGCAAAACTCAACCACCGTTCACTACCCAAACAAATTGAGTATTGGGCAAGGATAGGTAAGGCTGATGAAGAAAAAAATAATTTAGCCACTATCAAAAAAGCGGCACTCGACAATATTATTGGTCGTTATGGGGAGACTTTCGAAATCCTGTCGAAATGAGCGATTTTATATGGCTCGACCAGTACGATGCCCTGTATGTGCATGAACGCTTGCTAACGCTCAACGGCGGCGCGGCTGGTATACGCGATAACGGCTTGCTGGAATCGGCGCTAGCGCGGCCTATACAGTTAGTTCATTACGGCGAAAAGTCAGATATTGCGGAATTAGCGGCAGCTTATATCACTGGCATTGTCAAAAACCATCCCTTTGTGGACGGCAACAAGCGCGTTGGCTTTGGTCTCTGGGTGTCCTGTTTCTGGAACTGAACGGCTGCAGGTTCAAGGCAAATCCGATGGATGCAGCCAATA
>JBGAWU010000068.1:0-8939 GCA_044227425.1 Methyloglobulus sp. | reverse complement strand
AATTTTCCGAGCGGCACAACATGGGTATCGCAACGTGCTTGGTCGTCAATGATAGTATGGAAATACATGAAAGGATTATGTCGAGTCGCGTATTGGTCATTGGCGGCGGCGCTATTAGAAAAATCTACACCTCCGATAGGCGCATGGGCGCAGGTTGTACCGCCTAATGGGTCGGGTGTGCCGTAATCGCGGGCAGGGTCGTTACCCATGTCTTCCATGTAACCGCGCCAGTTCAAACGCGGTTGCTCCGCTGTGATTTCAGCGGTTTCGTTAGCAAATTTACTGTCCAATTGGTCGGCAATGGTCGATGCGCCATTTGAAATCGAACTTGCGGCTGGAAATACACAGCCGTCGCCTTGAATTTGACCGGGGAAATTGACTTGGTTTTCGGCATCAGTACCTGGCAGGATGTTGGTAAATCCACCGACTACGGGAGGTTGGGTAAGCGAAGCCAAATCAATGCAATCATTGTTGATTGATTTTGTAGGGCCTTGGCCGGAAATTTGCGCAAGATAGTTGCCCAAGCTGACATGGCTGGTAGCGAAGTAGTTAGTGACCAATTCACCTTGCTTGAGTAAGGTGCTATTGAGGTAAACCGCAGGAGAATTGGCGCCAAAAGTCGCGCTGAAGTTCTCGTTCTCCATATCGATCACCATAATATGATCGATAGAGCCTTTAGGGACTGCGGCTCGTATTACATTGGCAGATTCCGTTGCGAAAGCGCCTGAACTCACGGCGACCAGGACGACCGAGAGGGCTAACCTAGAAACCATCTTGTTTTCTAATATTCTTATTGTCATTGTTAATACCTCGTTTGTTATGTACGGCGAATCCAGCGGATGCCGGTAAAGACGGGAAAAATCCTTGTAAATCACCTTGAAATAAGCATTTACGGAAGGAGAGGTTAATAACCAAATATGAAAATAGAATGACAGAATATAAAAAACCCGTTTTTTATATAAACGGTTTCAGATTCGAGCCTGATAGGTTAAGTGGGGACGCAAAATAATGTGGGACGCATGGTTGTTAACAGGATGCGTTGAACAAACTTTGTTTGTTGCGCCGGTTCATGGCAATGCCTCGAAATTGTGCTATAACTTATTTATTTAATTTGTTTTTTTGTGAAAATTGAGTCGCATTAGACACGATGCATGGGCGCTTGTTTTGTCCACTAAACCCGCGACAGGTTTTATTTTTTGATCCATTTGGCAGATTTAGTGGTTAAACAAGATTTTTTCATCATAATATTATTTAATATCAATTATTTATTGAAAAATTAAATTGAAGAAAAGCTAACTATAAATAAAACGCTGAGGTTAACCGTCATACGTCCTTATATACAACCCCTATGTTGTTACAGCATTTGGATACTGCTTTTAAGCAGTATGTTGATTTGCTTTAGGCCGGTAGTGGCCCAGGAAGTAAACAAAGTACTGGATTTGCCGTTGGACCAATTGGTCAAGGTGGAAGTGGAGTCGGCGTCCCGGTTTAAGCAAAAATCGTCCGAAGCCCCGTCATCCGTCGAAGTTTTGACTGCCGAAAACATTCGCAGTTACGGCTGGCGGACATTGGCGGATGCGCTCAACTCTATCAGAGGCTTATACACCCGTAATGACCGGAATTATACTTTTCTCGGTAATCGGGGGATCTCATTCAACGATTACAACGCTCGGGTGTTGCTTATGGTCGACGGGCGCCGGATGAATGATGCCATTTACGATTCCGCTTTTATCGCCGAAGAATTTTTGTTGGACATGAATCTCATTGAGCGTATTGAATATATACCGGGTTCTGGTTCCTCAGTCTATGGGGCCAATGCACTGTTGGGTGTGATTAACGTGATCACAAAACGTGGGAAAAGCTTAAGTGGGGTTCGCATAAGTGGTGACGCCGGCAGCTTAGGTACGTACCGCGGCCGCGCGACCTATGGTAAACAATGGAATAACGGCGCGGAACTGTTGCTCAATGGTTCGCATTTTTTCAGCCACGGCAATGACCAACTTTTTTATCCAGAATTTTCAACTATTAACAGCGGCATTGCGCAAGATATGGAGCTAGAACGTAATGTCCGCGCTTTTGGAAAATTCAGTTATGGAGGGATGACATTACAGGGCGGTTATGTTGATCGTTATAAACGCGTACCTACGGCGTCTTTTGGTGCGATTTTCAATGATAAGGCTTACTTTACCGTAGACCGCCAAGCTTATCTTGAGCTGGATTATAAAACAGAGGTTGCCACTAATCTTGGGCTGGAATTGCGGGGATTTCACCACTGGTACGATTATCAAAATATAACTCCTTTTGATGCCAATGCAGGCGCTTCTCCGCTCGTTCGCGCAGAAAATTTTGATGGGTTGAATTCACGCTGGTGGGGCGGTGAGGTCAAGTTGACAGGTACCCAGTTCGCCCATCATAAATGGATCAGTGGGTTGGAAGTGCAATACGACCAGCAACAGCACTTGATTAATTATGATATTAACTCACCCATCCAATTTCTTAATTCAAATAATCACGGTTGGCGGGCGGGTCTCTATGCCCAAGACGAGTATCGGCTTACCGACAACTTGATGATTAATGCCGGTCTTCGGCTGGATCATCATCACTTGATTAATAACTTACAACTGAATCCCCGTGTCGGTTTGATTTGGGATGTCATTCCTTCATTGACCGCCAAGCTGCTTTATGGCTCGGCTTTTAGGGCGCCTAATGTTTACGAGCGGGACTATAACGTGGCTGGCACTAATTCAGCCAATCCCAACAACAAGGAAGAACATATTAAAAGCTACGAAGCGGTTGTAGAGTGGTATCCGGGCGGTGGGGTAAAACTTCTCGGCACTGTGTTTTACAATGACCTCACTAAAGTATTGATGCAAGATCCCTTGAGTCTAAAGTTCGTTAATATCGGAAAATTCGAGACCCTGGGTTTCGAGCTTGGTGGTGAAAAACATTGGGATAACGGTCGCCATTTCAAATTGACATGGAGCTATAACAATACACGGAATATCAGTCCTTTAGGCAATGGCTGGGCGACGGATTCACCTAAAAATCTTGTCAAAGCCCATTATGCGGAACCTTTGGTGAACAACAAGTTCACCTTGGGGTTCGAAGAAATATTTGTCGATGAACGCCGGACATTGGCTGATAATATCGCGCCGGGTTATCACCTTTTCAATATCAATCTGGCGATGGTCAAACCGATCTACGGGTTTCAAGCATCGTTGGGCGTTTACAATGTCTTCGATCAACACTTCAAAATCCTGGGTGGGCAGGAACATGTTCAGGATACTTTAACGATGGATGGCCGCACGGTACGTTTCCGCTTGGAGTATGGCTTTTAGGATTAGCCGTACAGGGATCGTATTATTCTGGATTCGGTAGGTTAATGCGGTAATGGTCGGTGTTGTGGCTTGCATTCAATGACAGGTTTCTCCTGCTAGGGTTTACGTGTTAGTAAGTTGTTATAGTCAATGATATTCGGCTTACCCTGTAAATAAGAGGCATGAGGGTCGATAATGAATACCTTATTCATTGCGGTACGCCCAAGGAGCATACGAAAGCGCATGGAGTCGCGGTTAGTCAATGTTATTTCGGCCTGGATCAGGTGCTGGCCGAAGACGAGTTGGGTTTCAATGACGTAACGGCGTTGTTTATGGCCGCCGGAATCGGATACTATGCGGCGGTCTTTGATGGGGGCGTGGCATTCAATGAGTAGTCCTGGCTGTTTTTGCTTGGCTTCAACGGTAAACATTAACCAGTTTTCACCCGCCTTTTGATAAGGCTCCATGTCGACGGTATGCAAGGCCGATGAGCGTGCGCCCGTGTCGATTTTTGCCTTGATTTGTGCGATGCCGAACTCCGGCAAGGCAACCCATTCACGCCAGCCGAGCATAGGTAATTGTTCGGGTTTGTCGGTCATAAGGAACACTTGGCTTAATTAGTCTGCAAATTAATATCCCGATATATGGGGCATCCCACCCTGTTTTAATCGCCACGCTAAGATATAAATACCGTATCAAAGGTCTAAGAAAAGTAGTTTGTGATTGTTATCGAAATTAAAAAACTACTCGATTCTATATTGGCAGAAAAGCCCACATTTAGTCGTAAGGGAGTTTTCTTTTACCTTTCTTATACAACATTATGCTCGAATATACCGAATACCTGAAAATATTTATAGCTTTATTGGCTGTGGTTGACCCACTTGCCGCCATGCCGATTATAGCGGCAATGACAGCTAACGATACAACAACTGGATATAAAACCATAGCCCGTACTGTCGTCTTGTCGGTTGCCATTGTGCTTTTAACGGCGCTTTATTTCGGGCATGGTGTATTAATTTTTTTTGGGATCAGCATCAGCGCTTTTAGAGTGAGCGGAGGCGTTTTGCTGATGCTGATGTCGATTTCAATGTTGCAAGGTAAGGTCAGCGAAACCGTCCGTAACAGAGATGAGGCGCGGGAAGGTGAGGACGGCCAGGTTAATGCTGTCGTGCCGTTATCCATACCTTTGCTGGCGGGGCCGGGCGCAATCAGTACAGTGATCCTGTATGCGCAACGTGGGCACGGCCCGGATCATTACATGTTGATAAGCCTTGATATTATTGCCGTAACAGCCATTTTATGGTGTGTTTTACGGGCAACACCCTGGCTAACCCGACGGTTAAGCCAAACGGGAATTAATGTTGTTATTCGTTTGATGGGCCTGATCTTATTGGCGCTTGCTGTGGAATTTATTGCCGGCGGTTTGAAAGGCTTATTTCCTGTGTTAGCAGATAGAAGTTAATGAGTGCTGCGATTTTATTTTTGAAGTTTAAAAAGTTTGTATCTCTGTAATTAATTAATATTATTAACAAGATGCTATTTATATTGGATATTTTACATTAATTTATTTTTGTTTTTTACGCGAGAAGGCGTAAGCTTAAAAAGCTGTATTTAAGGAATATTTAAGGAATGACGACCACAATCCCATACTGTTTTAATTAATAAAGCTTGGGAAATGCGAGATATGAGCAAACCAAACTTAGAAACTTGTAAAGTAGCAACCCCTAAAAACGGATTGACGAGGAGGCATTTTCTAAAAAACTTGGCATGCGGCTCTGCGATGGCCTTTGGCACACCTAAAATCGTACAGGCGGCTTTTTCCGGATTTACCTCTCATAAAACGCTATTTTTGGAGCATCACCATACCGGTGATACTTTAAACCTGACTTATTTTGAACGGGGGCGCTATGTTTACGGCGCGCTGGATGAAATCAGTTATTTCTTAAGGGACTACCATAACGACGAAGTTCATTCCGTTGATCCGGCGCTACTGGATCAATTGTATGATGTCAAATTGTTGCTCGGCGTTAACAAACCTTTTCATATCGTTTCGGGTTACCGTTCTCCTGAAACCAATGCCAGCTTACGTAGGCATAGCCGGGGCGTAGCGAGGCATAGCTTACACATGGAAGGCAAAGCAGTTGATATTCGCATCGAAGGCGTCAGCCCAAGGACTATTAGGGATGCGGCGCTTGCCTTACAGATTGGCGGCGTGGGTTATTATCCACGGTCAAATTTTGTACATCTGGATACAGGCGACATTCGGACTTGGCGCGGTTAGAAGCTGCTATGATTGTCGCCAATATACATGAGCTATGTTTTAGGCGGTATTGCTTTTTTGTTGTTTAGTTCTTCGAGAACTGCCTTGAAGTGGTCGTAATTTTTAATTTTCACGACGCCAATCTGGTTCAAAACCGGTTCGTAATATCCCGCTTCGCGGCCTCCGACTATTAAAGCAACATCACTGCCAATCAGTTTTCTTAGCCGTCTCAGTTCCTTGGTAATCAAGAGATCGTCGGCTTTGAAACTAATGCTGATTGTTACCGCTTTGGCATTGGTAAATTTCACTGCGGCGGCGATTTCTTCCGCGGGTAGATTGGCGCCGAGATAGGTGACTTTCCAGCCTTTGAGTTCTGCAATGATACCGGCAAGTAATGCGCCCAGCTCATGAAGCTGGTTTATCGGTGTTGCGACGATCATTTTCGGCGCGTTGGGTGAGCAAGGATTATTATTTCGCAGGATATAAGTCAAAGAGCGGACAATCGCCGACGCCATGTGCTCATGTACTGGCCTTAATTCCCCGATGCGCCATCTTTCACCGATCAATGTCAGTAAGGGATTTAATAATTTTTCGATAAACATCTCGGTACCCAGTTCGACGATAGCATTTTCGAAATGGGACTCGAGCGTATGCGCGTCAAAAGCGAGCACTGAGGCATAACATTTCTGGACATAATCTTCAGCAACATGGAGCCTGTTTTTATTGAGGGCAAGGGCTTCGAGTTTTTTTTCTAACGGTTGTGCTTGCGTGTCTGCTTCTTTCTTCAACAGGTTTTGTAATTCGTCGAGCGACAGGTGGGCTATTTGGCTGATGCTATGACCGTTATTGGTGGCCTGGTTAAGCAGTTTTAGACGGGCGATGTCCAAATCGGTGTAGACGCGGTGTCCACCTTCCGTGCGGGTGGGCGTTACTGCCTGGTAACGCCTTTCCCAGGCCCTTACCAAATCCGATTTTACCCCTGACCTTTTGGAAACGGTGCTGATTAAATACTGTGCTGAATTATCCATAGCTTAAGCAAATAGTAGAGAATCGGACAAAAAGTCCACAGAAATAAAATTCATTGTAGCACGAGTTATACAAAACATGGACAAATGTATCGGTCATCAATGTTTGCTATACATTGTCAATATAATCTCCGATATAAAGCTGTCAACCATGAAACATAAAATAAAAAAATATAATGAAATTAGTAATATATATTTTATTGTTGTGAGTTTAATTCGGTTTGTGTAGTAATAATCTCCCCATAACCGGCTTTATAGTCGTTGTAGACAAATTGGTAGCCCAGTTGCTTGAGGTTGTTGTTACGGCAGCGTTTGTTCATGCCAACGTCATGGGCAACAACCTTGGCGACTGGAGGGGCGCATCGCATTTTGTTGGCGATCCATGAAATGACATCCCACAAGGGAGCCGGGTCGTTGTCGCTCGCAAGATAACATTGTTGAAGCGATATTCCTTCCAAACGGCATTCAAGTAAGTAAGCCAATACGCCGATACAATCCTGCTGATGGATACGGTTCGTGTAATAGGGTGGTTCTTTTTGGATTTCGGGCTGCTGTTTTGCCAGTCTTAAGAGGTGTTCACGCCCAGGGCCGTAAATGCCTGAAAAACGGATGGCAATGTTATCGGACTTTAATGCTTTCAGTTTTTGTTCAGCTTGAAGAATCTTCAGGCTGACCGCATTTTCTGGGAGAGTAGGCGAATCCTCGTCAATCCATTCGCCTTGGTTTTGTCCGTATACGCTGGTTGAAGACACAAAAACCCACGGAGCTTTGCAACCATTTTGCGAAAATCTGTCGATAAGGTTGTCGATGCCCGTCTGATAAATGTCGCTATAGCTTTTCTCATCGCGGCTTCTGGCTGAAACGATGAAATAAATGTGTTCGAAATCGCTATCCAACAAACTCAGGTCGTCGATTGAAGTAATGTCGGCACGGATGTATTTGAAGGGCACATCGGTAATGTTAGGGATGTTCCGTTTGAGTCCGGTTACATCATGGCCTGCGTTGGCAAGCGTTACAGCCAGACCATAGCCGATTGAACCGCAGCCGACAATAAGTATTTTTGCCATAGTTTAAAAGTTCTTTTGGTTAAAGTTCATTGATGAGCCGCAGCTCTTGCGGATAAGGGGACATATAGTAGGAGTCTTCAATGTACGCATCCGGACTTTTTCTAAAATGATGTTTCAACAAAGTCAGGGGTACGATAAGCGGCACTTCGCCTTGCCGGTATCGTTCGATTAATTCGCAAAGTTCGGCTTTATCATCAGGAGATAGTTCTTTCTTCAGATAGCCCTGAATGTGTTGCAATACATTGACATGTTTATTACGGTTTGCCCCTGTTTTTAGGGTTTTCATGAGTTGGTAGATATAAGTTTTGGCCACTGCTTCGATAGTGGATTGAGTTACATTCGCCAATAATCGACCAAGATCGATATAGTTTTCATGACTCATAATGATTAATTTATGGCGCGCATGGAAGCGGGTTAAGCGGCTAGGCATCAAGCCTTCGGCTATTAGTTGTTTCCAGCGGTGCAAGATATAAACGCGTTGGATAAAGTTTTCCCGTAACCTTGGATCGCCCAAACGGCCTTCTTCTTCAATAGGGATTAAGGGGTTAAGCCGCATCATCTCTTCGGCATAAATGCCGATACCTGTCTTTTGGGGTTGTTGATTAACATGCACTTTAACTCTCGCCATGCCGCAGCTAGGCGAGTCTTTTTTTAATATATAACCGCATAATTCACTGTGGTTCGGCCTGTGTTGAGCGGCGAAATGACGTAGCTCGTCCGTTACGTCGAGTCCTGGATTATTAGTACCCACACTGCGGACTTCGTTTTCGACTTTAACCAAGTGAATGGCAGGGCGCGGTGTACCCATGCCGATGCCGACTTCCGGACAGAACGGATGAAAGTCGAAATATTCGGATAAGGTGCCGACGATATAGGAGTCACGTTTATGCCCACCGTCATAACGAACCGGCTGGCCCAACAGACAGCTGCTGATACCGACTGGAATTTTTTTCATAACAGTTTTTAAAAATGGATTATCCCTAAAATCTATCATCAAAAAAGCAAATAACAACCAGATTCGTCTATTTTGGGTTTTAGTTTAATAAAAGTTTGACTTTATTGAAAATAATGGAAAATTCGATAAACGCATAATTTTTGGAAAATGCTTTTTTGTAAAAGCAGCATCGTTTATGCATAATGATCTCTGTTAATATTGAATCCGTTAATTGTCTCGAAACAATGGGTTGTAAGTTTTTTATGAAATTGAAAATAGTCATGCTTTTTATTTTGGTGATGATAGCTACGTCCCTCAAGGCTGAATTACACGGCA
>JBGAWU010000067.1:0-9089 GCA_044227425.1 Methyloglobulus sp. | reverse complement strand
GTCCGGCGTATAGTTCAACAGGGCTCGCATAAACGCGCGCCGGAATAGCCCAGCGTTTGCCTTCGAATTGCTCCCTGACGTTGTAATCGAGATAGCCGATGAAACTGAAGAGTAAGAAGGTGGAAGCAATAAATGCGGCTAGGACGGTATTCCTGAACCAGTGCGACCTGGGTTGAGGCGGTTTTTTTGAGTTGTCGTACCGTGGACTGCGTCTCTTTGTTCTTTCTGCCATAAATCCTAGTGGATCGATCGTTTCTTATTCATCATTGTGCAGGATTGAACCATTATACTGACATTCAAGGTTGTTCGTTGGGTTGCTAATAGACTAACACCCCTTAGTGAATCCAGAATGAACGATAACACGGTATCCAACCTGCTTGATTATCATAATGTAGGCAGTATTTATGGACTCTTAAATTTAAGCGGCCGATAAAACTATTTTTCCGGTTGTATGGCCTTCCTCAATGTTTCGATGCGCTTGCGTTGCTTCGTATAAGGGAAAGACTTGCGAAACATGGGGTTTCAACAAGCCTTTGTCAATCCAGTCCGCGCATTGTTGTAACAGTTGGACATGTTTGTGTCTGGCGTCGTCCAGGTCCCTTAACATCGGCGTCAACATCAGTTCAAATCCGATTAAAAGATTTCGCATCCTGGCTTCAGTCAGGTCGATATTATCTAAGCCCAAAAGGGTGATTATCCGTCCAAAATGGGCTGTTGCACGGATGCTTTCTTTAAATACCGACGGACCGACAGTATCGAATACCAAATCGGCGCCTTTTCCATCGGTAAGGTCTAAGACGGAATTAACTACATCTTCCCGTGAATACAGGATGATTTCATCCGCGCCTAATTCCTTTACAAAATCGGCCTTTGCATCGTTGTTAACGGTGGTAATAACTTTGGCGCCTTTGATTTTTGCTAGCTGGATTGCCACATGGCCGACGCCACCGGCACCGGCATGGATAAGGGCTGTCTGGCCTTTTTGTAAGTTACCTTTGTCGTAAAGGCCGTTCCAGGCGGTTATCAAAACCAGGGGGAGGACGGCGGCTTCCGTGAACGATAACGTTGCAGGCATCAATGACGCCCAGCGTTCGTCCAGAACGTTATATTCGGCGTAATTGCCTTGCTCCCGTCCCAAACCGCCATGACAGTACCAAACTTTATCGCCGACATTAAACCGGGTGACGGCATCGCCAATTTCGACGACGGTACCGGCACCGTCGCAGCCCAATACAGCAGGGAGTGGTTTATCGTAAAAAACGCCGTTCCGCCTGATTTTTGTATCGATAGGATTAACGCCAGCCCCGGCAAGTTTGACTTTAATGTGACTGGGACTTTCAATCCGGGGTTCGGGAATATCCTTGTACTGTAATACATCGGGATTTCCGGTTGCAGTCATTAATATTGCTTTCATAGCGGTTCCTGCTCTTTATTACGTGCATGAAAATAATAGATTACTTCAACGATTAGCTGTAGGGCTAAGGCTTAGCCGTTACAAGACCATTGCTGCCGGTAATCTTGATAGGAAAAATGCTTTAACAACCTAATCCGACCATCGTTAACAGCATAGACATCGGGTAGATTATACCCATTAAAGCGGTTGGCCTTAACCAAGCTATAGGCACCCGCCTGGTTGAAGACTAATCGGTCCCCCACGTTCAGTTTACGGTCGAAACGGTAATCTCCGAACAAATCACCGGCTAAACAGGTGCTGCCAGCCAATAGCATCGGGAAACGTCCGTTCGGGTTATGCTCGATGACGGGTGGTTGGCGCTGATATTCGAATACTTCGGGCAGATGATTGACTGAGGTATCCAGGATTGCCACGGTTCTGCCGTCGCTTTCGAATGTATCGAGGACGGAAGCGATAAGATAACCGGCTTTTCCTACAATTGCATTGCCGGGTTCGATGTAGATAGCTAAACCGTAATCGTTTCGTAAGCGCTTGACCCATTCGCAGAAAAGGGCGTTGTCCTCGATTTGATCGTAACCATAACCGCCGCCGAAATTCAGCCAATCCAGGTTAGCAAATCGGCTGCCCAGGATTTCTTGGATTTTATCGAGGGTTTGGCTAAGCGGTGTGTAGCTTGCAGCGCGGAACACGGTATGAAAATGCAGGCCTTTCATCCGATTCACGACTTCCGAAGCCAGCAAGCTTTGCATATCGATTCCCAGCTTGGAATATTTGCGGCAAGGGTCGTAGCGATTGTCTTCAGCGAACGAAAGTTGCGGGTTTATCCGCATTCCTAGCAAGGCAAGGCGTGTCCCGGCAGATTCCAAGCGAAGGAATTGGCCGGTTGAATTGCAGTTGATATGCGAACAAAGCGAAACCAGTTCAGCCATTTCATCAGGCCTGATTCCGGGTGTAGTCAAGTGGATTTCGCCTCGGCACGCCAAAATTTCATCCGCCAGGCGCGCTTCAAATAATGAACTCACCGAAAAACCGTCAACAAACGGTTTTGCCCACGCCAATAGCGAGGTCAAAGGTAACGATTTGATCGAATATAAAATTTTGCAGCCGCATTGCTCGCGTAACAACGCTATCGCGGCTAATGCCGTTAATACCGCGTTTTCGTCAACCACAAAAGCAGGTGTAGACGGAATGCTGTCTTTTAACCCTTCAATATCCATGATTGATAGTTTTTTTTGATATTTGCGAAAAGCCACAGGATGATACAGGTAATCTAAGTGATTTGCAGATCAAAAGCGCGATAGCTATTGAAAAGCCTGGCGAGGCCGACTTTCTGCCGCTTAAAAGGACGATAAAAGCTTTAGCTTTCTTTGAAGTCGTATATTAAATGAGTTTTGTTCAGCTATAGTTAATCAATATCAAGTAAATTTAATATTAATCTCGACTTTGATTACCTGTTTTGATAAAAACAGATGGGCTGTAAAGAACAATAAGACGTAGTAATTGCTTATCACCATGCTAACAATAAAGGGAAATACAACGATGAACAAAAAATTAATAGTATTAAGCATCGGCTCTGCGCTATTAACCGCCTGTGTTACCGATCCGTATACAGGACAATCCAGTGTCAGCAATGCCGCTAAAGGGGCTGGTATCGGTGCTGTGCTCGGCGGAGCGACAGGTACGGCGTTCGGCGGCAACGATCTTAAAAACGCCGGTTGGGGTGCTTTAGCGGGCGGTGCCGTAGGTGCTGCTGTGGGGACTTACATGGATCACCAGCAAAAAGCCATGCAGCAATCCCTGCAAGGTACCGGTATTGAAGTGCAAAGGACGGCTGAAAATACCTTGAATTTAACCATGCCAAACAGCATTACGTTTGCCTACGACTCTGCCCAATTAACACCAGATGCCCAAAATGCGCTGAATTCGGTTGCCAATGTGTTGAACCAGTATCCGGCATCGACGATTACGGTGACAGGGCATACGGATGATATTGGCAGCGACAGTTATAATCAAAAGCTGTCCGAACAGCGGGCTGCCAGCGTAGCTGGTTATTTATCGAGCCATAACGTTAATTTTGGGCGTCTTTCCCAACAAGGGATGGGGGAAAGGATGCCTAAATTCCCTAATACCGATGAAAATAACCGTGCCCAAAACCGTAGGGTAGAATTGGCGATTGTCGCCAACAACAATGCGGGCGCGCCGCAAAATGCACCCCAACAACAAGGTTACCCTCAGCAGCAATCCTATCCGCAACAACAAACCTACCCGCCTTCAGGGTATCCTCAACAAGGTTATCCGCAATCAGGATATCCACAACAGGGTTATCCTCAGCAAAACTACCCCCAGCAGAATTATCCGCAACAAAACTATCCTCAACAAGGATATCCGCAGCCTACCTATCCTCACTAAGCTGGTTAGCGGTTAAGCCGAAAGGCGCGTAATGATGAATTGCGCGCTTTTTTATTTTCCGGTTCGATTAAGCACAAAAAAGGGCGGTTAATCCGCCCTTTATCTTGTAAACAACCTCAGGGGATTTTCTGCAGCTTATTTTTTAGCAGGTTCTGCTGCCGGTTTAGCTGGTTCAACCTTTGTCGGTTCGGCCGGTTTTGGCACATCTTTCGGCGCTTCGGCAGGAACAGGAGCCGCTGGATTGGCGGAAACAGGTGGAGGTGTGACCGGTTTAGGCTCTTCTTTCGGCAGCATGATTTCTACCTTGGCTTGCTTGCGCAGGTTTTCAACCATGGTTTGAATTTTTTGGCGCTGTAACATCGGTGTCAACTGGCCTTTTACTGCGTCAAGCGGCGGAGGTGTTTGTTTTCTGGAATCTTCAAGATAAATAATATGCCAGCCGAACTGGGTTTTGACAGGTGCTTTAGTGTATTTACCTTTTTCAAGTTTGGCGACGGCTTCTGAAAAAGGCGCACCCATCTGGCTAGGATTAAACCAACCAAGGTCGCCGCCGTTTTGTGATTCTTTGGCGTCCAATGAGTGTTTGTTTGCTAATGTGGCGAATTTTGCGCCTTTATCTAATTCGGCAATCAGTTTTTTAGCTTCGTCTTCAGTTTTTACCAAAATATGGCTGGCTTTGTACTCAACACCGCTGCCACCGACTTGTTTGTCGTATTCGGCTTTGATTTCCGCATCGGTGATGGGTGAGGTTTTTAAATAGTTTTGCAAGCTTGCCTGAGTCAAAATCGCTTTTTTAGCAGCATCAAGCTGGGCAAGGGTTTCCGGTGCTTTATCCAGTTTCTTTTGAATGGCGTCTTGCACCAACAGCTCACGTTGGACCAGTTCCTCTACCAGTTTTTCCTTTGGGAAGGCGGGCGCTTGGCCTTGGCTGCGTTGCGCGATGTCTTTTTCCAAATCTTCCAGGGTTTTCTTGCTGATATATTGACCGTTAACACTGGCGATAGCGTCTTCTTTTTTTACGGCTGGCCCGGCTGCGATCCCGGAGCCCGCTTGCTGGTCGCAAGCTGTAATCATAATGGCGCTAGCCACGGTTATGGGGAGTAGTAGTTTATTCATTAATGGTTTCCTTTGGTTTCTTCTGAGGGTGAAAGGGCATTGATGCCTAAGGCATGAATTTCTTGTTTCATCATGTCGCCAAGCGCCTGGTAGATGAGCTGATGGCGTTGCACCAGCGATTTTCCGGTAAAGGCATCGGCAACGATGGTGACATGATAGTGTCCACCGCCGCTTCTGGCGCCAGCATGTCCGGCGTGTGCAGCACTATGGTCTACTATCTCGAGCAATTGCGGGCTAAACGCCTCATTCAATAAGCGTCTAATGGTTTCTGATATCATTGTGGAAATACCTTTTTAAAGGGTTTTACGGTCACTTTGGAATAAACTTTTGCTTCCATATAAGGGTCGGTATCCGCCCATTGTTGGGCATCTTGTAAACTTTCAAATTCTGCGACGACTAAACTACCGGTAAAACCGGCAGGCCCAGGGTTTTCGCTGTCGATAGACGGATGCGGACCAGCCAGTATTAAACGTCCTTCGTCTTGCAGTAGTTGCAATCTTTTCAAATGGGCTGGCCTGACGGATAGGCGCAACTCCAGGCTATTAGGGGTATCTTCGCTGATAATGGCATATAACATAACGTTATTTCTCGGGTTCCGGCAGATATTTATACAAGAAGACCATTTGCAGAAGGATAAATACCAGCATTAATCCCGGAACGCCAAAGGTTTTGAACGTTACCCATTCGTCCGTGCTGAAGTTATACATCACGTAAACGTTAATGAATCCAACGCTTAGAAAAAAAGTCCCCCACATTACGTTTAACCTGCGCCAAACAAAATCAGGTAGTTTTAATGTTTTCGACATCATTTTTTCAACAAACGTTGTTTTTCCGATGAATTGGCTGCCAAGAAAAAGCAGGCCGAACAGCCATTCGATGATCGACAACTTCCATTTGATGAACTGTTCGTTATGCAATAATAGGGTGGCGCCACCCATTACCAGTATTAGCCCCAGGGTAATCCATTGCATGGTCTCGACTTTGCGGTAGCGGAGCCAGGTGTAGGAAACCTGGATAGTCGTCGCAACGATAACGACCGCGGTTGCCACATAAATGTCATACAGCTTATAGGCAATAAAAAATAAGAGGATAGGGAAAAATTCAAAAAGCTGGTTCATGACCTATTAGGCAGTGCAATTGGATGGGTTGGTTTGGGGGAATGGGCTCGGGATCGTCACGGATAATCGAAAATTATTGGATAGGGTTTTCGAGCAAGCCTGTAGTTCTGTTTCTCGTTCTTGGGTGTTATTTAACTAGGGTTAAAGTTTGCAAGCGATGAGAACAGCTTAACGTCAATTTAGTTCAACACGCTTTTGTTTAAATCGACAATTTTAGGGAATAAAAAACAACTAAATGGGCTGTTTTAGCGCCTAAACTTGCCTTATTGTATGATTATTGCCGTTCAATGTACATGTTTTAATTGCAAATTCTGCTAAAATGCGAGTTCAATTCGGAGATAAGCAATGGATGAGACTATAAAAACCCAATTGGAAGCCGCTGCATTTAGACGCTTAATCCATCATTTTCAGACGCATACGGAAGTGCAGAATATCGAGTTGATGTTGTTAGCCGATTTCTGCCGGAACTGCTTGGCTAAATGGTATGCTGAAGCAGCGCAACATCAAGGTTTAGAAGTCAACTACGAACAAGCAAGGGAAATTATTTACGGCATGCCGTATAAAGAGTGGCAAGCCAAATACCAACGCGAGGCAACGCCGGAACAGCTTGCCGCCTATGAAAATAAGGTGAAATCCAAATTATGAAGACCCAGGAAATCAATTATGACGCTTTGTTTTCGGGCGTCATAGGTCAAGACTACGAAATGTTAAAGTTGATTTGCCCGTTAATGACGGAGATGAGCCGTTTAGTGGGTGAAAAAGTACGGCAAATTCCGAGAGAAAACGGGCAATTAAATGTTGTCGAACTCGGTGGCGGAACCGGTATAACCACCTTGGCCTTGTTGACAGCTAAGGATAATGTAAATGTACTCAGCATCGACAATGAACCGACCATGCAAAATCAAGCCAGACAACATTTGAAAGCGTGGCATGAGGAAGGACGGCTCACCTTCAACGGCATAATTTTCTTGCCGACTACCGGAAAGAAGTGATTAATGAGGTCTATCGCGTTTTAAAGCCGGGCGGATGTTTCATCAATGGAGACCGTTATGCGTTAGATGATATGTCTAATCATACCCGTATTATTCAGGAAGAAGTTGTAGGTTATTTCAAGGTTTTGACCAACATCAACCGTCTGGATTTGCTCGAACAATGGATCCTTCATTTATTCAGCGATGAATCTGAAAATCATGTCATGAGAGAATCGGTTGCTTTAGGGCAGATGCGTGAAGCTGGATTTGTCGGGATAGAGCTAGCCTCTAGGATGGAAGTCAATGCTTTATTAAGCGCCGCTAAGCCTTGAGATATTAAGGATTATCTACCAATTTCACAAAGGTTTCGATTTTCTAAAAGTATTTGAATATTCATGACGATTTATAGGCAAGACGCCTTGTTGGCTGAATTAAAGAAGGTAAAGCAAAAAATCGATGGTTTTATAACGCCGATTTCCGCCATCTCAAGCCAGATAAAGGACAAAGATGCGTTCATGTTCGATCAAATTCATATTGAAGTAGCGCGGAACGCATCTGATGATTTTAATTTGTTCCATGACAAACATAAGTGGCTGCAAATAACGCATAACCCTTTCAAAGGTCCCATTGTCCTGGGCTACCAGCTTAATACCTTGATTGAATATCAGATGCGGCTATACCGTAAGGCGCATCATGAGAATAAAGTCATCGCCGAAAACGATTTGCGGTTCAGCAATTATCAGATTACGTTTGTTAACGCTGTCCGTCCAAGGACGCCGATTTATCTGGAAATTAAAAAGACGTTGATCAATACGATCCCTAATCTGACCCTAGCCAACCGAATCTCGATGAAATCAGACGGAAAGACAGTGCTGCTGGGTTTTAAAAAAGAAACGCAGACATCGCTCTTTTTAGGGGATACGAATCTGGATGGATTGCCTGATCTTAATCGGATAGCCGATTTAAGCATGGTGCCAGACACCCCGTATTTTCTTAAGCGGAAAATCATGAATAACGGGACGGTAAAAAACTTTCTGTCCGGGTCGCTGGCGGAACAATCCGACTATTTCGACGAATTAAAACATATTGCCCATTACCCTGAAATATTTCCCTGTAGCCTGACATCCGGCGCATTAATGGAAAAAGCGCAGCTGGAACAGCATGATTTTAAACGCAATCCAATGGTGTACACCTCGCATGAAATTTCCGTGGATCGGCAACACTTAGCCAAACTTAAAAATAACGATATTTTGCACATATTGGTGGAGCAATTGCCGGAATCCGGGGACAACACCTTGAACCAAACCGGTATACGGGTCAGGACCTACCATTGCTACGGCTTGTTGGAAAATAACGCCGTACTGTTCAGGGTCAAGATGAACTTGGTTCCGCTGGAAGAAATCCTTAAGAGTTTGGGTCGAAAATAAGGTGGCCATTGCTTCTTAGTTAACCGAACTGGTGCCGCTAAGCGCAGCGGGGAAGTCTGTAATGGTCAATTAAAGCCGGACACTTTTTTAGACGGCTTGCTATAAAAATTCCGCTCAAACTGCAACGGGGATTGATAGCCCAGTTTTGAATGAGTGCGTTTACCGTTGTAAAAAGCCAAATATATCTGTAAAGCACGAGACTTGATCTGACAAGTTCAAGGCCGCCGTCTTTGTTGGCGATGTATGTGCCGAACCGCCTTCCGCCCTCGACCAACGCCCTATCGCACTCAAAGAAACACCCAAACTATCTGCCGCCTGTTGATGGGTATAACCTTTTTCAGTGACCAACTTGACGGCATCTTGCTTGAATTCTAATGTAAATTTTGGTCGCGGTCGCATTGTTTGATTATTCATGTCCACCTCTATTGACATTGTAAAGCTGTCTCTAAAAGTGTCTTGTTTAATTAAACCATTTCATCCAGGTGCGGGTTTGGGAAAGCCGCTAGATTTCCTGACGGTTTAACAATGTGAGTCGAGTACGTTTATGGATACTCATTTACAGTATTCTCCAAAATACTGTAAAAACAACGCTAGAAATTCTTACAAATTACGTTTTTGTCAATTAATTCAATAA
>JBGAWU010000066.1:0-9418 GCA_044227425.1 Methyloglobulus sp. | reverse complement strand
ACTGGTACATTGCCCGCCCCAACGAGGAAAATCCGCGCCGCATTCCTGGCAAACGTAGGCTATTTTTACTTTCTTGCCCATCATTAACCTGTAGATTCGGAAAAGGCCATCATCAGGCTGCGGCCTTCCTTTTTTAGCCACGACCGCCTTAGCTGGTCATCCGGTAAATGTTCGGCGACCAATGTCCAGAATTTGCTGGAATGGTTTTTGACCTTGATATGGCAAAGTTCATGCACGACCACATATTCTAATACTTCAGGCGGCGCCATGATCAGCAACCAATTGATATTGATGTCGTTATGAATTCCGCAACTGCCCCACCGGCTTTTTTGCGTTTTAATCGAGATCGAACGCGGCATAAGCTGCTTTTTATTGGCGTGAAGGTCCACATACTGTTCGACATGGCTCTTGGTTTCTTTCTTCATCCAACGGATTAGTGCTTCCCTGATTTGAGTTTGCTGTTGCTCGGACGCTATTAGTTCGGGTACATGTACTTTGTACGCCCCGATAAATTCGATTTTGACCTTTTTTAATTTGGAAGGAATAAGCGTTAAAGGATAAAACTGCCCTAAAAAAGCAATTTTTTCGCCCGTTTTTAAAACATCCGGAACAAAACCGCTTTGCCGCGGACTGGAAGCAGCCATCTTTTTAATTGCCCGCGTTATCCATTGCTGTTTCGCCAAAACAAAATGATGCAATAAATGCTCGGGTATTTGTATTGGCGCTACGACTTCCACTTGTCCCGGTTTAACGACTATACGGGCATTCGATACCCGCTGGCTACGTCGGATTCGGTAGGAAAACGGCAAATTATCGACCATTGGATTCAATGTGGGGATAAAACAAACATACAAACAGTCTACTACAACAGCACCAAATCTTAAGCGATAAGTTAATTAGAAAGACAAACAGATACTTAACCCCATCCCTAAAGCTATTTGCATATAAAATATGCTGTTAAGGCTTTAAGATTTAAAAATAAACTTACTTGAGAGAACAAAACTCTTGTAAGATTGTCTTATTTCATGTTTTTACTTGTTTGAGGATATAAGATTATGCGTTTAAATACCGCGATTTCCCGTTCAGAAACCGGCGTCCTGTCGACTAATAAAGTATTGAAAAATACATATCTGTTGTTGTCCATGACGCTTTTGTTCAGCGCCATGACGGCAGGTGCGTCCATGTATTTCAATCTGCCGCATCCCGGCATGATCCTTACGATGGTCGGCTATTTCGGCCTACTGTTTTTGACCACAAAATTCAGTAACAGTGCTTTAGGGCTTGTTTTTGTGTTCGCGCTAACCGGCTTCATGGGCTTGACGCTTGGCCCGGTCATCAGCATGTACACCCAGGCGTTCAGCAATGGCCATGAACTGGTCATGACAGCGTTGGGTGGTACCGGCATTATCTTTTTGGGACTTTCTGGCTATGCGTTAACAACCCGTAAAGATTTCAGCTTTATGGCCGGTTTCCTGATGGTCGGCATACTTGTCGCTTTTCTGGCAGGGATCGGTGCCGTTTTGTTCTCAATTCCTGCGCTTTCATTGGCTGTTTCTGCCATGTTTATCTTGCTGATGTCGGGGATGATCCTGATGCAAACCAGTGAAATTATCCATGGCGGGGAAACCAACTATATTCTGGCGACAGTTTCTTTGTATGTTTCAATTTACAACCTGTTCCTGAGTTTGTTGCAAATCCTGGGCGTTTTCGGTGGCGACGACTAACTCCTTTGCCATAACAATCCAAAGCCTGGCCATGTTGGCCGGGCTTTTTTATGTCCTGGTCCTGTCCGGTTGCCAAACCGGAAAATCGCCCGAAGAAGTAACTATGCGTTTTTGGCAAACCCTGGCGCAGGGCCAAATCGAGAACGCCAAAAAACAGGTAACTGAAGATTCCAAACACCTCGTCAACCTTCAAGACATTGAAAAAAATTCCACCATAGAAACCGGGGAAGCGGTAATCGACGACTCTAATGCTACCGTCCAAACGACCATTACGAGACACAAAAAACGCATCACATTCAACACGGTGTTAGTTTTGGAAAACGACACCTGGAAGGTCAATTACTTGCAAACCCAAATGAATATCTCGATGATTCCATTGGGTGACGTACTTCAAAGCCTGCAAAATCTTGGCGGTGCATTCACTAAACAATTAGAAAAACAACTTCCCAAAATCCAGAGCGAAATGGAATCCCTTGGTGAAGAATTAAAAAAACAAATCGATGAATTTGGCCGCTCCCTGGATACCCCTCAAGATCAAAACGCTAAAAAGCCACGCCCTGGCTCTATCTAAGCCTCCGTAATGTTACAGGAACTCCCAGTCCTTTAGACAAGCCGCTTGCCCCACGTAAACGCCTTCTTCATCGCTTAAATTCCATACCACAGCGTTTTTTATCAGGAATCTGGCACCCGTTTTTGCCAAACGGACACCTGTGTAGTTTTCTATGAAACCGTTTTGGTTCACTTCTTTTAAGAGCCTATCCCTGTCGGTTTGGCAACCAGGTTCTGCCGAAAACCTTGACGGAAGGCCTATTAGCTCATCCCAACTAAAGCCAAACAGTTCCAGGGTTTTTAAATTGGCGTAATTAAATACGGGATCGGCATCGGCAGTGTGCGAAAGCACCGCAAAAGGCGCATAAAACAGCGCCTCCGCTACTGCTGTTACAGGTTGTTTCGCTTCTATTAAATCGATAGCCAATAGCTTCCGATAACTCCTGATAATAATTTCAGCTTGTCCCTTGTAAAAACCGTTTTCTGCGGACGGATATTTCATCTCAACCTTAATCCTTAAACCAAACTTTATATCGCCACTAACCGTTGTAAGTATTATGAACAGGAACCTGCTTCAGCCGTAGACGCTAGCAACGCAATTAGCGTTGTCAGGATGGCGCGCCCGATTCACTCCGAATTCGAATCTATTTTATCAACCACCCCTGTTTAGGAATAGTTTTCAAATATTCAACTAAAATTAGATCGGCTAATTTTTTTAATAGGCTTCGGGTAGAATTTTAAAAAATGTCTTCAAAAACAAACCAAGCTCAGCAATTTATTACGCTGATCGCCCTAGCTTCGCATCCGGCATATGAAGCTATACAACTCCCTGACCATGCCGAAATTAACCTCGTTTATTGTTATAGTCACGAAGAAACGGCCAAAGCAATTTCCAATCGATTATTCAATCTTATTATTATCGACCTTAACCTAGATGGGATCAGATTGTTTAACATAGCTAAAAACCACGCTTGCATTAACTACGACACCCCGATCGTAGCGCTTTCGGATCCAATGGATTTAGACCGAAGAAAAACTGTGATAGCGGCAGGGTTTGACGATTGTTTAATTAAGCCCCTGGACGAAAACCAACTCTCCGACTTAATTAACCTCTGGCAAGAAAATGCAAGCCTGAATTCCTACTTTGAATCCATTGAAACCTTGCTATCGAAAACTAAAAACAACAGTCGATTGGTTAAAATGCTTTACGATAAACTATTTGTAGACTTACCCATTCAAATCGAGGTTATCGAGACGGCATTCAACAAAGGCGATTTAAATACCGCTTTAGATGCCGCCCATGCGCTCAACGGCGCGGTAAAAACGTGTTACCTGAAAGGGATTGCGGAAAACGCCAACGCGCTTGAAACGGCCCTCGTTCAAAAAAATGTTGATTTTGCGGACGGATATTTTTTAATGCTAAAACAAGGCGTCAACCACTTTATCGAGCATCGGGAAACCCTCTTTGAATTTCTCAACGATACCAAATAAAAAAGCCCCGAAGGGCTTTTTATAGACATAAAAGAACCGTATTCACCCGATATTCAAATCGTCCAATAATGCAACCGCAGTTTTCTTTTGGTCTTCTGAACCTTTCTCAATCACCTGCCCGATAATATCTTTTGCGGAATCAACATCCCCCATATCGATATAAGCCTTGGCAAGATCGAGTTTTGTTTCGATTTCATCCATATCTGTCAAATCGGACAAACTAAAGCTTTGTCCTTGAGACGAAGACTTGTTTGTACTGACCGCTTCGGGTTCAAAATCAAAACTAAAGTCTAACTCGTTATTCTCGATCAATTCTTTTTCCGAAGCCGTATCGAACGAGAAATCGATAGTTTGCTCGGGATCCCAGCTATCTACTATAGCTTCAGCTTCCGTCCCTTTAACTTCTTCCAAAACTGAAGGTGCGGTAGGTTCTTCCTTGCCCTTGTTGAAATCGAATTCGAATACTTCAATTTCAGGCTTATTATCCGATGTATCGAGCTGGAACGGCTTGTCTGCGCTATCAAGACTCAAACCATCCGGTTTAGCAATCGACTCGCTTTCGGCAGCTGGTTTCTGCTCTGTACCCGGATAAGGGCCAAGGTCAAAATCAAGCATGTCGTTATCCTGTACACCGGCAAAACTGTCTTCAAATGAATCCAAATCAAAACTAAGCACATCGTCGTTATTACCGGATACGGCATCCCCGGACTGAAGGGCATCGGCCTTTTTAATGTCATGTTCGGCGAGAAATTCTGAATGCGGCCCCTCAAACGTTGACTCGCTTATACTCTCGTCGGAAATCTCGAAGCTTGCTATGCCGCGGATCTCTGGCTTTTCATCCTCCTGGTGAACCGACGCTTGTTCTGTTTCAGAAGGGCCTAAAAGAATGGTCTCTGCAAGGGTTTCTGTCGGGGTAGTAAACACCGCCGCAGTGCTCAGAATTTGAACTGCGAATAGAGGCGAATTCGGACAAATATCTTTACTTAACTCTGTTACTTTTCGCCAAAAATCTTTATCTTCTTGCTTACCGGCTGCAGCCAGTTCCATTGCATAGTTTTCAAAATCTTCTTTATTCGTACTGGCGTGATAGATTTCAAGCAGTTTCAGCTTGCATTCTTCCCGTTCCGGGTGGTTGTTAATGGCCTGCCTGATCAAGTCTTCAGCTTGTTGGTAGCGCCCATAAGCCAAGTAGACATCTGCTTCTTCGAGCGGGTCGATATCGCCATGTTCGACGTTAAACGATTCGAAAGATTCGAAATCGCTGGCTTTGAAGTCGTTTAAAAACGAACTTTCCCCCGAAATTGTGGCTGACGATTTGCGAGCCATCGAAGATAGCGGCCCAGTTGACTCGGTAGTCCGCATAGTAGAATAACTTCTAAACATGCTTTCGGCTTCGGTTTCTTGGATAATCTTCTTTTTTTGCCACCATAACCAGCCAAATAAGGGCAGTAAAATTGCTCCAAGACCTCCCATGATCCAAGGCAACGGCGACCCAGGTTCTTCTACAACTGGTTTGGGCGGTATTATTTTTCTGACAGGCGGTTTTACAACGGGTGCCACCGGTGTTGCTGGTTTCGGCGCCTGAACAGCAGGTGCTGGCACTGGGGGCGGCTCAGGTTTATTTTGTATGGGTGCCCGCTCTACCGGCGCAGGACTGGGTGGAGCTTGGACCGCTGGCGTAGATTCGGTCGGAACCGACGGTTTGGCTGGGTTTTGTAGCTCGGCTAACTGCTTATCTTTCAATGCAATCAACTCTTGCATCATCGCCATTTGTTTTTCTAGCTCGGCTACTTTACTTTGTAAAGCTTCATCAACAGGTGCGGCTGTTGATTTAGGATTTTCTTTCTCAGCCGTTGTTTGCGGCTGGGATGCGGCGGCTTGAGAACCACTACTTTGCCTTCCTGCTGATTGCTCACCGGTAGGCGCAACATTCTCATTCGCGCCCACAGTCGCTTCGACCGGAGCTTCCAGCTTCAATTGGCTATCAACAGTTTCTTCCTTTGCCACTTGGGTACGGCTACCTGGCACTCCGGAACGATTACTATTCCAAGCCGCATTGTGTTTGGCGAATTCGTCCAATGCAGCCTGTCTGGATGTCTGTTGCACCTCGCTTTTATCGGGAATCTTTAGCGTCTTACCGGCTGATAATGCGTTAACATTCTCTTGGTAAAAAGCATTCGGGTTTTTTTCATAGAGCGACATCATCATTTGCTCTACTGAAACACCGGAACCTCGCACACGGGACGCTACTTTCCATAGCGTATCGCTTCTTCGGGTGACAACCTTACCACCATAACCGCCATTAGAACCTTGCCTAGGCCTGGATGATTGCCTGACCGCGCGCGGACGTGGGACATATTCCCGTTGCGGCAGGTAGCTTTCATCACGAGCTTGCATTTGGTACGAAGGCTCTTGATACACTGGCTCTTGGGAAACCGACTGTTGATAGTCCGTCGGCGGATCAACCAAAACAGTAAATTCACGGTACAAACTGCCTTTAGGCCAAGTGACTTCGACCAAAAAATTAAGGTACGGTTCTTTAAGCGCTTCCCTCGAAGTCACTTTGATCACCATCGCGCCGTTCGGCTTAACAACGGTATTGAATTTAATTTTTGAGAGAAAATAAGTCCAAGGGATACCGGCTTCATCAAATTTATCGGCGGAAGCCAAGCTGACTTTTATCGTGGCAGGGGTCTCGCCTTTTGAGGCGACCAACGCAATCTCAGCATTCAGGTTTTGGTTAAGGGCCGAGCGCACTCTGATATCCCCGATCCCTAGCGAATATCCACTAACGGGAGCCAGTAACGATACCACTGTTAAAGCTTTAGTTAAGTTGCGCACGCATCCATCTCCTTAAATATGATCACGATGTTTACTACATATTGACACGATTATAGAACCAAGATTAGCCTAGATGTAATTTTTTACCAGTATTTCAGCTATCTGTACGCTGTTTAACGCAGCCCCTTTCCTTACATTGTCGCCAACAATCCACATATCAATTCCGTGCGGATGAGAAATATCGTCCCTAATACGCCCGACGAACACTTCGTCATGGCCTGATGATTCTGTCACCGCAGTCGGATAACCACCATTCTTACGCTCATCCAGCACTTTAACGCCAGGAGCCTTAAAAAGCAGGTTCCTTACCGATTCTGCGTCGATTTTCTCCCGGGTTTCAACATGAACGGCTTCGGAATGCCCATAAAAAACCGGAACCCTAACTGCGGTGGCATTAACTTTTACAGTGCTATCGCCCAAAATTTTCTGGGTTTCCCAAACCATTTTCATCTCTTCTTTGGTGTAACCGTTGTCCATAAAGACATCAATTTGCGGCAAGACATTGAATGCGATTTGTTTTGGATAAACAGCAGTCTCGATAGGTTGACCGTTTAAAAGCTTTGCCGTCTGTTTAGCGACTTCGTCAATTCCCTTTTTACCCGTCCCCGACACGGCCTGGTAGGTACATACATTGATCCGTTCAATTCCAGCAGCGTCATATATTGGCTTTAAGGCGACCAACATCTGGATCGTCGAACAATTGGGATTCGCAATAGTCTTCATACCGAAAATGGGAGGTATTATCGACCACCACACAACCAGCCGCAGCCGCTTTGGGCGCATATTCGGCGGATACGGACCCGCCTGCGGAAAATAACCCGATTTGGGCTTTCGAAAAATCGAATTCGGCTAAATCCTCAACCTTGAGGGAACCACCCTTGAAAGGGATCCGTTTTCCAACCGATTTGCTGCTTGCCAAGGCATAAACTTCGCCCACCGGAAAATTTCTTTCTTCCAGAATTGACAACATCGCCTCGCCAACGGCCCCTGTCGCTCCTACTACGGCAACGTTATAAAGTTTACTCATCTATACTCACTTTCATTCATTAAAAATCGGCAAACTTTTGCCAAAAAAGTTTAGCCTGAACCATTAACCTAAAATTTTAAAAATTTTTCCGGTTATTTCTTCAACAGAGCCCACGCCTGCAATCGAAAAAAACGTAGCTTTTTGGTTTGGCGCGGAGTAAAAATCAACCAGCGGCTTAGTTTGTTGGTGATAGACATCCAGGCGTCGGCGCACCGTTTCTTCCTTGTCATCATCCCTTTGGATAAGCGTCTCTCCCGTTAAATCGTCAATACCTTCTTGTTTTGGCGGATTGAATTCAACGTGATAGGTTCGACCGGATTGAGAATGCACCCGCCTTCCCGCCATCCTTTTTACGATTTCTTCATCGTCAACCGCAATTTCAATCACGGTATCGATGTCAACCCCCATTGATACCAGCCCTTCGGCCTGTGCGATGGTGCGCGGAAAGCCATCTAGCAGGAAGCCGTTTCTGCAGTCGCCCTGCTTGATACGTTCTTTTATCAAACCCAGGATAATATCGTCGGAAACCAGCCCCCCGGCATCCATGACCTGTTTCGCCGCAATGCCTAAAGGGGTTCCGGCCCTGACTGCCGCACGCAACATATCGCCCGTTGAAATTTGAGGGATCCCGTATTTTTCAACAATAAATTGGGCTTGAGTCCCTTTGCCAGAGCCAGGGCTTCCCAACAGGATAATGCGCATCAAAATACTCCATTTTTTAGTTTTGCCTCTTCCGAAGTCCGGAACAAGGCTTGTAGAATGTTGAAAACACAAGCGCAACAGCCGCTTGCAAACTAAATGTATTTTATAACATATCGCGTTCAATCTCTTGTAAAAATGTGAAAATCTAAATATGCTATTCAAAACTATTAATTAGGTCACATATTTCGCCAATATCCCTAATAAATACGATTACTTAGCTAAAGACTCCCAACAACGAAATTTATTATCGGCTGAGATCGCAATGCAGAGAGCCTTCAACCGGCTTTACGGCCAAAAATTCGATTTGCTCATTTGTGGCGGCGGTATTTACGGCGCGTGGACGGCTTATGACGCGGCGTTAAGGGGACTCACGACGGCAATAGTCGACAAAAGCGACTGGGCCGCCGGAACATCTTCAGCTTCCAGTAAGCTAATCCACGGCGGATTACGCTATTTGGAGACCTTCGATTTCAAGCTTGTCAAAAAAACGTTAGCTGAAAGGGATATGCTATTACAAGCAGCTCCACACCGTGTATGGCCGCTACGGTTCGGGATCCCTAGCTTCAAAGGCAGTCGGCTTGGCAAATTGCAGTTGAAAGCAGGACTAAGCCTATACGACTTTCTTGCCAACACCTTACCAGCATCCCAAAAGCACCGACAGTACTCGAAAGCCGATTTTATCGGGCATTTTCCTTTTCTGGATCCTACTTTATTGACGGGCGGGTTCTCCTATTTCGATGCGCAAACAGATGACGCCCGTTTGACACTTGAGCTGATAAACGGTGCGTACTCGGCAGGTGCAACCTGCGTGAATTACTGCGAAGTAAAAAATTTCATAGAAGAAAACGGACGGATTGTCGGCGCCGTCCTTCAGGACAACGTAACTAATGAAATCCTGGAGGTTTCAACACGGTTCGCGGTGGACACTGCCGGGCGCTGGTCGTCTTTACTTTCGCAAAAAAATGACAGTTGCCGCCTGACTAAAGGCATCCATTTGATTATGCCCGGTATCCTGAAGGACGAAGCCCTTCTTTTAACCGCGAAATCCGATGGCCGTGTGTTCTTTATGATTCCCTGGTATAAC
>JBGAWU010000065.1:0-9421 GCA_044227425.1 Methyloglobulus sp. | reverse complement strand
GTAGAAACCTCAAACCGAATTCGTATGTTGGCCAAAGAAATTGGTTTACCGATATCGGTAATGACTGGTGGCGACTTTCCCATGGAAATGGCACCATCAAACGTGGATTTGCCGAGCCAGCCATTTGATGCCGATGCCCATGAATTCCGGTTTGCTTCCGTGATAGCTGCCAAATTGGCTATTGCTGATGAACTTGCTGTTTCGTTGACAACACTCGCTAGCGAAGATCGCGCTTTTATTGACCAATTGCTTGCTGAAACATTAATTCGAAGTACCGTGTTAACGCGGATCAGGGATTATTTCAGATTCAATAAAAAACAAGGGGAAGGATATGCAGGATGAAATTTTAGAGCATTTTGGGCTAACCATACCTCTTGATAAGGTTGGTTACTATGAAACTGATCGCCATAAGGAGCTTTTTAAAGACATTCGCAACGCTATCATTGATGGAAAATTGATAGCACTTTGTGGATTGATAGGCAGCGGCAAGACGATCACCCTTAAGCGATTACAGACGATATTGGAAGACGATAAGAAAGTAACCGTTTCCCGCTCACTTTCGATAGAGAAAAACACAGTTAAGCTTGGCGCATTGCTAGCCGCTCTGTTTTACGACATTTCGACCGAGAAAAATATCCAAATTCCCAAAGGGGTTGAACGGCGTGAACGCGAGTTCCTGGAATTATTGAAGAAAAATAAGCGTCCTGTAGTCATGTTCATCGATGAGGCGCACGACCTAAATGGAAATACCCTAATCGGCTTGAAACGTCTTATTGAATTGGTCGAATATGGCGATGGGAGATTATCTATGATCCTTGCCGGCCATCCTAAACTCAAAAATGACCTACAAAGGCCAACTATGGAAGAGATTGGCTTCCGCACTGAAGTTTTCTCATTGGATAAGCTTGCCGGTAACCAACGTGAATATATTTATTGGCTAATTGCCTCATCATCGCAAGGGAAAGTCAAAACTGATGCGATCTTGGATGAAGATGCGCTCGAGATGCTTTCAACCCTACTCCGCACCCCGCTTCAAGTCCAACGCTACTTGAAACTCGCGTTAAAAGCCGTGTACCGATCAGGTGAAAAAAGGATTACGACGGAAATTCTCGAGTCCGTGCTGTCTAAACAGTTGAATGAGATAGAAGCGACTCTGGTTCGCAACGGCTACCGGATAAAAGATTTGGTGGAACAGTTTGATGCTAAGCCCGCTGAAATTAAAGCGTTGTTCAACAATACATTGGATTCGATACGGGCTACCGAATTACGTGACAAGATGCTACAGGCAGGGTTGCCGTTATGATAAAACCATTTGCAATTAATGTGGGTATGACATTGTTGAATGCAAACATGCATCGATAAATGCAAGCACAGTTGCAGGTAATGTGGGTACGGAAGCCCTTTCATTTGCAGTTATTGTGAGCAGAAAGGTAGCGATAAATGCGAGCATGGGCGTTTTCAAATGCAAGCCGCTACAACTAGATATTGGCTGTCGGCAACGGAGAAACTGAAATAAGGCTGGACAAACAACAGGTCAAATAAGCCCACACCCAATACCGAAGCCAGCACAGAAGGGCCACGGCCAAAGCGGGTGGCGACAAACACCACGCCAAGCAAATACACCATCACCAGATTGGCCGGTTCAAGGTTGTTGAATAACAGCCAAGCAACCAAGGTGCTGATTACGGTCACGGCAAAAGCCCATAAATAACCGAGATAACGCTTGCGGATTCTGGCCGGAACCTGTTGCTTTAGCCCTGGTAAAGGCGCGGCTTTCAGGGATGAAGTTGGCTCAAGATCATTTTCTTTATTGTTTTTTGGGCTACCCAGCAGGTAAATATTAATGTTATGGGCTTGGCTGATAAGCACATCGACGACGGAGCCGAGCAACCAGCGTTTTAAACCACGTCGGCTAGGCTTACCAACCACAATCTTGTTGATATTGCGTTCCTGTGCATAGCGGATGATGGCTTTGCTCATGTCGGGCGCACTCAGGGTTACGGTTTCCGCCCCAAGTTGCTCTGCCAAGCGCAATACCCTAAGTACTGCATCGCGTTTAATCGACGATAAGCGTTGCAATTCCGGGGTTTCGACGTAGGCGACAATCCAGTCGGCACGCAGGTTCACCGCCAAGCGCTTGCCTTCGCGCACCAAACGCTCCGCCAAACTATTCGGCCCGATGCAAACCAATATTCGGTCGCCAACTTGCCAAACGTCCTGGATGGCGTGGCCTTCCCGGTAATCGAGCATTTGCGCGTCAACCCGATTGGCGGTTTGCCGTAAAGCGAGTTCGCGCAAGGCGATAAGGTTGCCTTGGCGAAAGAAATGATTGACCGCCTCCTTGGCTTGTTGCGGGACGTAGACCTTGCCTTCCTTAAGGCGCAGCAACAGTTCATTCGGCGGAAGGTCGATCAGTTCAATTTCGTCCGCCGCTTCAAACACCGTATCCGGCACGGTTTCCCGTACCTTAATCCCGGAAATCTGGTCGATGGCATCGTTCAGGCTTTCCAGGTGTTGGACATTAACCGCCGTGTACACATCAATCCCGGCATCCAATAATTCATCGATATCCTGCCAGCGTTTGGGATGCCGTGACCCCGGCACATTGCTGTGCGCCAGTTCATCGACAACGATCACGCTAGGGCGACGCTTTAAGGCAGCGTCCAGGTCGAATTCTGCGAGCTGTTTGCCTTTGTATTCAATCGTGCGGGTCGGCAGTATTTCCAAGCCTTCCAGCAAGCCCTCGGTTTCCTTGCGGCCATGGGTTTCCGCCAAGCCAACGATGACATCAAGGTTTTCCGCCCGCCGCTCATGCGCCGCTTGTAGCATCGCAAAAGTTTTGCCCACGCCCGCCGATGCGCCGAAAAAGATTTTTAAGCGCCCGCGTTTGGCCTTCGCCTGGTCGCGCTCAACGCGGGCAAGCAGTTCGTCTGGGTCAGGGCGCTCGTTGATCATGGTGCTTATCTTGTGCGATTACTTTTAACGTCAATTGATAATGCCTTAGCTCCGATACGACTATGTTGTGCTTTTGTCCGTTCATTCTAAACTGAAACCGAACTTTGTTGGGGATGAAAGCCGTGGCGTATTTGTTTACCATAACCTTTTTAGCCTATACTCTTTTTCATAAGACATTCGATGCCGTATCTATCACGTTATACCCATGTATTATTTAGGTTTATAAGCGATACATTTTCTTGAAAGAAAATCCATCATGAATGAAAAATCGCATTTAATCAAAACAGCGAAAGACAATGACTTTCTTGCAGTTACTGGGCTTTGGCAAGAGTTCAAAGTACTACGCGGGGATGAATGCTATCCAGTTGGCGCAATAAACTTATCGCAGGAAATTGCTTCTTTACCCGAGCCTTATAATCAGGCGGGAAATTTCGTGCTTATTGCCCATCGAATAACAAACAGCATACCAGTAGCAGTTGGTTGTGTATCACTGAAAAAGTATGCACATGGGATAGCTGAAGTGCGTCGTATGTATGTAAAGCCTGAAGAGCGAGGACATAAATTAGGATTAAAATTAATGGTAGAGTTAATAAAACAAGCAAAGCTCTACGGGTATAAAAAACTTTATCTTGATAGCCTTAAAAAATTTACCCACGCACACGCGCTATATGAAGGGCTTGGGTTTTCGTATATCTCAGCTTATGACCCTGCAACTACACAAGATATGAAGGACAATATGATTTTTATGGAAATGGAATTATAACGCGGTTGGGGTGAGCCTTAAGCGAACCTCAGCGTAATCCCGAACATTCAATGATGGGGTTCACACAAGGTCACCCTCTATGACTTTTAGTCAGTTTCCATGCAAATCAGAAGTCGTCATCAAAACCCTTTCTTCAAACGCGGCAATGAATAATTCCCTTGCACTTGAACTGCCTTGTGCAACTCCGTAAGAATTTCCTGGCATTGCGCGGAAATCAGCCGTTTCTTGCCCAAGGATAACCCTGCCGACTTGATGTTGGTATTCAACCGGGAAAGCCTTAAAACCTCTCCGGTAAAGTCCATGAACTTATCATAAGCGGCCTGTGCTGTTTTCAGGTCTGGGTTATGCCTTAGTTGGGCAATACCGCTCATCGTGTTGAGCGCTTTTCTAGCCGCTTCGTCATACGATTTGATGTCTTTTTCGATTTTATCCATCTGCGGGTCATCCGCTGCTTCAATATGGGGCTTATGGAGGGCGAAAATTTTTAGGCTGTCGGTGAGCATTTCATATGCCGCGTTAATAACATCAGCGTTCTGGTTGTTCCGGTTCTCCCGGATGACATTGTTCAAACTTTCCTCAAGCACTGCCATTTCTTGGACGCATTGTGTGGAGGAAATTTTTTGGGCTTTTAGGTTAGTGTTTTGGACTGCCAAAGCAAGGATGGTTTCGTCTAATTTTCTATATTGCATCCAGCACACATTGAATTCATTCGAAAGCTTCCTTTCCTGCGGGTTTTCATCTTTTTGAAAAATGGCTTCTATCTCCTTACGGTTTTTTTCTACGGTATCGGACGCTTGCCGGGCTTTGGCGGCAAAGGCTTCCGAATCCTCATCGGTGATAGCCATCACAGCATTTTTTTCGGCTTCAATGGCTTCGAGCAGATGAATTTGCATTGACGACACCAAATCCGCCTTATAGGACTGCTGCTTGAATGGGTTGGTACTGTCCTTTTTATATACGCCGTAAAAAGTGGAAGCCGCCAAAATTGCCAGGGTTATTGCCCACGGCAAAAAGACATAGAATCGTTTGCTTAGTTGCATCATAGTTACCTCCTGTGACCCATTAATGGAATGGTTATCAGCCTCAATTGCCGTTTTCTGTTCCAGTAAGAACTATCTTTGTTACATTCAATGTCATATTCGGTTTCATAAAGGAGTCTAATGCCTGATTTAGTCCTAAAACATTAATCCGTGGTTCTCCGAATAAGCCCCACTGCCGCCCCTCGGTATGTGACCGCACCAATTCCTGCAATTTTTCCGGGTCGATATTCCGCAGCCTTGCGATACGGCTGACCTGATACTCAGCCGCCGCAGGGCTAATGTGCGGATCAAGGCCGCTGGCCGATGCGGTGATAAGATCAACAGGGATAGCGGCCTTATTATCCGGGTCGGCAGCTTGTAAAGCAGCAATCCGCGTCTTAACGAGATCCATCAGGGCAGGGTTGGTTGACCCCAGGTTGGAGCCACCGGATGCCCCGGCATTATAAGGATAAGGCGCAGTTGCCGAAGGCCGTCCCCAGAAATAGCTTGGATCATTGAATGCTTGCCCGATCAATTTTGACCCGACCACCTTGCCGTTAGGGTTGGTTATCAAACTGCCGTTGGCTTGTTGGGGAAAGACAAGTTGCGCCAACCCCGTGACCAGAAGGGGATAAGCCACGCCAGTCAACAAGGTCATCAAGGTAAATAAAATCAGCGCGGGTTTGAAATAGAACATCATGGCGTTACTCCTTATACCAAACTGAGTGAAACCAACAAGAGATCAATCGCCTTGATTCCGATGAACGGCACAATCAAGCCGCCGACCCCATAAATAAGCAGGTTATTTTGCAATAAGTTAGCCGCCCCGACCGGACGGTAACGGATGCCTTTTAAGGCCAGCGGGATAAGGGCGATAATGATTAAGGCATTGAAGATGACGGCTGATAAAATCGCACTTGAAGGCGTTGCCAAATGCATAACATTCAAGACATTTAACGCGGGATAAGTGGTGGCAAACGCCGCCGGGATGATGGCGAAATATTTTGCGACATCATTGGCGATACTGAAGGTTGTCAATGCACCCCGAGTCATTAGCATCTGTTTTCCGGTTTCGACGATTTCAATCAATTTGGTCGGGTTGGAATCTAGGTCAACCATATTGCCTGCTTCCTTGGCAGCCTGGGTGCCGCTGTTCATCGCCACCGCGACATCCGCTTGCGCCAGCGCGGGTGCATCGTTGGTACCGTCGCCGGTCATGGCGACCAAACGACCATCGGCTTGATGCTGGCGGATCAATTTTAACTTGGCTTCGGGTGTCGCTTCGGCCAAAAAATCATCGACCCCCGCTTCGGCGGCAATGGCGGCGGCAGTCAAGCGGTTATCGCCGGTAATCATGATGGTCTTAATGCCCATCTGGCGCAATTCGATAAAGCGTTCCTTGATGCCGCCTTTGACAATGTCTTTCAGTTCGATTACGCCCAAAGCACGTTTACCTTCGGCGACAACCAAGGGTGTACTGCCACGCCGGGCGACATCAATGACCGTTTTCTTGATGTCGTCAGGAAAACTGCCGCCTTGTTCGGTGACATAGCCACGGATTGCGTCTTCTGCACCTTTACGGATTTGCCTAGAGTCTTTGTTCTGATTTTCGCGGTCGGGCGAAGGTAAGTTAACCCCGCTCATCCGGGTTTGTGCGCTGAAATGTATAAAGGTCGCGCCCATCGATTGCACATCCCGTTCGCGGATACCAAACTTTTGCTTAGCCAAAACCACGATACTACGGCCTTCCGGTGTTTCATCCGCTAACGAGGCCAATTGCGCGGCATCGGCGAGTTGCTGTTCGCTAACGCCTTGCACCGGGATAAAAGCCGATGCCTGCCGATTGCCCAAGGTAATTGTCCCCGTCTTATCCAACAATAACACATCGACATCGCCTGCGGCTTCCACCGCCCGACCGGATGTAGCGATGACGTTTTTCTGCATCATCCGGCCAATGCCCGTCACACCGATGGCGGAAAGCAAGCCACCGATGGTGGTCGGGATCAAGCACACCAGTAAGGCGACCAGCACGGTAATGGAAATCGGCAGGCCAGCACCCGCGCTTTGCACGCTATAAAGTGAAAATGGCAATAAGGTGACTGTCGCCATCAGGAATACCAAGGTTAAAGCGACCAGCAATATCGTCAGGGCGATTTCATTCGGTGTTTTTTGGCGGCTTGCACTTTCGACCATGGCGATCATCTTATCCAGAAAGGTTTCGCCGGGATTGGCGCTGATGCGTACTACCAGCCAATCGGAAAGCACCCGCGTACCGCCAGTGACCGAACTGAAGTCGCCGCCGGATTCGCGGATAACCGGAGCGCTTTCCCCGGTGATCGCGCTTTCATCCACCGTCGCCACGCCTTCAATAACATCGCCGTCGCCGGGGATAAAATCGCCCGCTTCTACCAATACGACATCTCCCTTACGCAAGCTAGCGCCAGTCACTTTGGAATAGTTGCTGCCATAACGTGCTTCGTCCAGTTTTTTGGCGATGATGTCGCGCTTGGCGGAACGCAAAAAGGCGGCCTGGGCTTTGCTGCGGCCTTCCGCCATTGCTTCGGCGAAATTGGCGAATAGCACGGTAAACCAAAGCCATAAGGCAATCGCCAGGATAAAGCCGGAGGGTTCATCGCTGGCGTTGTTTAATGAATTTAGCCACAACACGGTGGTTAACAAACTGCCCAGGTACACCACAAACATGACCGGATTTTTCCATTGCTGTTTTGGCGTTAGTTTACCGATGGCACTGATAACCGCTTCCCTAACACTTTCTACAGTGAACATTGCGGTTGTTTTCGTTTGCATACTCATGATGATTGCTCCCTTTCAATGTGCAGTAGTCATTTGCAGATGCTCTGCAATTGGGCCTAATGCCAAAGCTGGAATAAACGTTAATGCACCGACCATCAATACCGTCATAATCAACAGCAGTATGAATAACGGCGTATGTGTTGGTAGCGTACCTAAGCCAACGGGAACAATCTTTTTTGCCGCCAGTGAACCGGCAATCGCCAGTACCGGGACGATCAAACCAAAACGCGAAACCAACATCGTCAAGGCCAATATCCCGTTATAAAAAGTCGTATTGGCGGATAACCCGGCAAACGCGCTGCCGTTGTTGTTGCCCGCCGAGGAAAAGGCATACAGCACTTCGCTAAAGCCATGTGCGCCGGGATTCAACATGCCCGCTTTGCCTGCGTCAGACATCACGGCAATGGCCGTGCCACCCAGCACCAGTAAAGGCGGGATTAAGATGACAATAGCTGCCATTTTCATCTCAAAAGCTTCGATCTTTTTGCCGAGATATTCCGGCGTTCGGCCTATCATCAAGCCGGCAATAAATACGGCGACGATAGCGAAGATCAACATGCCATATAAGATGCCGAAGCGGGTTTCCTTGCCCTCCATATTGCCGCCCGCTTGGTCGGTGCGATACGCCTGATCGCCATTTAGGCTTGCCAGAAGGGGATTGCTGTTTTGTTCGGCGACGACGGTTACGGCGAGTAAAGTCACCAGCACTAACGTCATGGCGGTTAGGATAACCCAGCCCTGGCGGGTATCACCGATCAGCTTGCCGAAGGTGTAACACGATGCGGCAGGAATCAGCAGGATGGCCAGCATTTCCAGAAAATTGGCTAGCGGCGTTGGATTCTCAAACGGATGCGCGGAGTTGGCGTTAAAGAATCCGCCGCCGTTAGTGCCCAATTGCTTGATGGCAACCTGGGAAGCCGCAGGGCCGAGAGCCAAGGTTTGATTTGTCACCTCAACCCTTTCAGTCAACGGCTTTCCTTCCGCGTCCAACACCTTATTGCCATTAGCATCCAGCTTATCTTGGGAGTAACTGATGGCTTCCATAAATGGCACATCCTTATAAGGGCTGAAAGTTTGCACGACACCCTGGCCGACCAGCACGATTGAAAATATCAGAGATAGCGGCAACAGGATGTACAAGGTGCTGCGCGTCATATCCACCCAGAAATTACCAATGGTTTCTGCATTACGGGAACTGAACCCGCGCACCAACGCTACCAGCACCGCCATGCCCGTTGCCGCCGATAAAAAGTTCTGTACCGTCAAACCCAGCATCTGGGTTAAGTAAGACATCGTCGTCTCCCCCGCATAACCTTGCCAATTGGTGTTGCTGACAAAGCTCGCAGCGGTATTGATTGCGGAATCGAATTTCACGGCGGGAAGTTGTTGCGGATTCAAGGGCAAGTGGTTTTGCAAAGACTGCAAACCAAACACCACCAACAAGCCCAGAAAATTGAACACCAACAGGCTTGTCGCATATTGCGTCCAGCGCATCTCAAGGGCAGGGTCGATACCGCTGAAACGGTAAAGCGTGTTTTCAAACTTATCCAGCCAGCGATTCAATCCGGCGGGTTGGTTCATGTAGACACGAGCCATATAAGCACCTAATGGCTTTACGGCAAACAGCAAGATCGTCAGGTATACAGCTATTTGTAGAAATCCTTGCAGGCTCATCAGAATTTCTCCGGATAAAACAGGGCAACGACCAAGTAGACAAACACCAACAGCGCCAACCCACCGCTTAACAGATACAACCCATTCATTACAGCCTCCGGTTAAAGCCTTGTCTTCAAAAAAAATCATGACTTAAGACAGTCAAATCTTGAAAATAAGGATACCGAAAAGCGTATTAAAATGACGTAAATAAAGG
>JBGAWU010000064.1:0-9468 GCA_044227425.1 Methyloglobulus sp. | reverse complement strand
CCGTGTTGTTCTCTATCGGCAAAGCGTTACGGGCGGCGGGCAATAAGGTCATTTATTTTGCCGGCTATAAATTCAGCCAAGATCGCTTCAAAATCAGCGATGTGGAAGAAGCCGCTGATGTAGTTATCTGGTCGGTGGATAAGGGCGATAACGTACAAGCCTTTAACCCAAGCCGCCCTCAAGACAAAACCTTTATCGGCAATATCCTTGAATGTATGGTGGCTTACGGCAAAGGCGAGCTCGGCGAACAACCGATTTCGCTGGCGGATGTCGATCATTTGATTGTCATTGGTTCCGACCGGATGATGGCGGCGGTCAAGTCGGCGCGTTACGACGTGCTCAAGCCGTACCTTAACAAAGCCCATCACGCCATCGGCTCCATCAATTCACCTATGCAGTGCATGATGAAAGGCATCTGCGCTCAGTGCCTGTGCAAGCATGTCGAGCCGGATACCGGCAAAGAGTACTTTGTCTACTCCTGCTACAACCAAGACCAGGATTTAGACCGTGTGGATTTTCCGCACCTCAATGCGCGTTTGCGGCAAAATACCGTGCAGGAAAAACTGTCGAATTTGTGGCTGGATTATTTGATGACGAAACAGTAGCGCACAAAGCGCAACCAAGAAACGAGACGCACTTGTACCCGAGAGGGTACCGCTCGATTAGTTATCAGTAACTTAATGAGTGTGTTTTGTGTTGCTTGTGCATTTAATTTACTACCAAAATAATTTTTTGCTTTAAGTAGAATAATTTACCTCCCAGTTTTTTGGGAGGGGTTGGTGCTATAGTGTTTTTATGTTATATAAGAAAAAATGGATTCCGTCTAATACAGAAGTATTATGAGTAGACAAGGGCTGTGATTCCCGATACTTCAAATCAAACTGATAATTTGCAACAAATTGCAAAATTATTAGCGTCTTCGGAAAATACCGATGAGACTTCTGGCCTACCCAATCAAAAAAAAATGCTTGATTGTGGTGCGTTATTGTTGGAGCATTTAAATGCCACACGAATCCAAGGCGGATTTGCTGTCGTTGAAATATTAAATATTCAACGGCATTATATTTTTTTCGGGGCGGAAAAAAACTTAGCGTTTTGGCAAGCTTTATCGACTACTCTCCAAGAAAATTTACCTCAACAAGCTTACATCGGTCGTATTTCAATCGGCTGCGCAATCCATGCCTGGGGTCAAAGCCTCGATCAAGACTTTCCTAATTTATTGGAAAAACTAAGTAAGACGATTCGAAGCTTTGGCCTCGATGCGCGTTTATCAAACAACTATATTAGAATACCGTTAGAAGTGAATATCGGATATTTGATTTATCCCAACGACTGCGGTTATGAACAAGAGTTTTCCGCAATAACCCGTTATGCAGCGCTATCAGCCACCGATTTTGGCTTGTTAGACCGACAGTCAAGGATACGCAAATTTAATAGGCTGTTATCCGACACAGTTGAAAGAAATGCACTCATTGAATCGAGCTTAATTTCATCAATCCTATCTGGGAATTTTGAATTGTATTTCCAACCCATTATTGATTTGTTAAGCGGTAAAGTCATTGGTGCCGAAGCATTGTCTAGATGGAGTTCAGCAGATTTAGTCCCTGAAAATACGGGTGCTTATATAAATCTCATCGAGCAAACGCGCTATATAGTTGAATTTACCTGCCAATCCTTTAATAAGATTATTCGATTTATCGTCAAGAACGTTGATCAATTACCAAAGAATTTTAGAATTGGCTTTAATCTATCCCAGGCAGTTTTTCGTTGGGATTCCACAGATATATTTACATTATTTGAACAAGCATTGTCCCAATACGCTGAATTAGCTGATCATCTTAGTGTCGAAATCACCGAAAGTGCTTATTTCGATAGATGTCATGCGGATACGATTATGGGTTTTCTTAAATATCTAAAAATCAAGGGCGTTAAAATTTCGATTGATGACTTTGGCAGTGGCTTTGGCGCCCTTAGATTGTTAGCATCCAATATTCCCGACACCGTTAAAATCGATAAAGAGATTACCCATGAAGTTTGTAATAAATCGTTGGATTCCTTATTTATTAAAAACTTGATTTATTCCGCGACCTTAAGTCGTTTTGATATTATCGCGGAAGGCATTGAGGAATCACAACAAGAAAAAATTATGATGCTTCATGGCATACGATACGCGCAAGGAAATTACTATGCTCCGGCGCTTTCCGAAACGGAACTAATAAAAGTTATAACATCTCGCCGTATTGGTAACAAATAATGAACAATATCCCGCATTCTGTTTGACTGTATGTGTGCTACGCGCTTAGACCGCGTTGATTTTCCTTCTTTGAATGCGCGTTTGCAGCAAAATACCGTGCAGGAAAAACTGTCGAATTTGTGGTTGGATTATTTGATGGAGAAAAATTAGGTAGCCTTGATAAAGCGAAGCGGAATCCGGGATTAAATGGCTATGATCTCCCGTATTCCGTTGCGCTGCTTATGGGATACTGTCTACCAGATCGATTTGGATGTGGCGGTTTCCACGAATTGCACCCGTTGCGTTACGCCGCAAACTAACGTATAGGGTATGGTATTGGCACATCCGGCGATTTCTTCCACCGCAAGTCCATTACCCCACAAAGTAACTTTGTCGCCCGGTTTTGCATCGGGCTGGTTTGCCAAATCGACGGTGATTATGTCCATTGATACGCGCCCCACCAACGGAACCCGTTGCCCGTTAACTAAAACAGGGGTGCCAGGTGGGGCATACCTGGGATAACCGTCGCCGTAGCCGATAGCGACCACCCCGAGCGTTGTATTTTTCGGGCAAATCCAACTATTTCCGTAACCGACGGATTCCCCTTGCTCAAGTTGCTTGACGGCAATCAGTCTGGAGTACAGGCTCATCACCGGTTCCAGTCCGAGTTCTATTCCAGATGACTCGGGAAACGGAGAGATACCGTAAAGCATCACGCCGGGGCGTACCCAATCGCTCACTGCATCTTGCCAGGCTATAATTCCGGCTGAATTGCCAACGCTACGTTCGCCGTCCAAATCTGCAACCGTCGTATTGAATTGCCTGATTTGTTCCAAAGTAAAAGGGCTGGCCTTATCATCGCTGCTCGCCAAATGGGTCATCAGATTGAATGGTTTTTGCACGTTTGCGCAGCTGAGTAAGCGCCCATGGGCGACACCTACATCTCCTTTCTTGAAACCAAGACGGTTCATTCCTGTATCGACTTTTAACCAAACCGGCAATTCGATTGTTTTATCAAAAGACTCAAGACATTCGATTTGGTGAAATGAATGGATTACGGATTCAAGTTGAAAATCGATGAGATGTTGCAATTCATCCCGGTTTGCAAAACCTTGTAGCACAACAATCCGTTTTTTGATGCCCATTTGCCGTAACCGTACGCCTTCATCGACTCTTGCAACAGCAAAGGCGTCCGCTCCCACCAATGCTCGGGCAATGCGCAGCATGCCGTGACCATAGGCATTTGCCTTGATAACGGCCATGACCTTCGCTTTCGGTGCACACTGCCGGACTTTGTACAGATTGTGACGGACGGCATCCAGATTAATTTCCGCATAGGCAGCCGCCTGAATCATTTGATTCAATGCGTGTCCTTATTATTCATAGCCATCGCTGCTATACGAATTACCGGCATAATTTTCAAAACGGGTGTACTGCCCCAAGAAAGTCAGCCGCACTGTTCCCAACGGGCCGTTCCGCTGTTTTCCTACAATCACTTCGGCAATGCCCTTGTCGGGACTGTCTTCGTTGTAAACTTCGTCGCGATATACAAAGATTATCAAATCAGCGTCTTGCTCAATCGCGCCCGATTCGCGCAAGTCCGACATCATGGGACGTTTGTTGGGGCGCGATTCAAGGTTACGGTTCAATTGCGACAAAGCCACGACCGGGACATTCAATTCTTTCGCCAAGGCTTTCAAACCGCGGGAAATATCGGAAATCTGCTGAACCCGATTATCGCCGCTGGCAGGCGATTGCATCAACTGCAAGTAGTCGAGTACGATCAAGCCCAATTGCCCATGCTCCCGCGTTAAACGTCTGGCCCTGGCGCGCACTTCGGTCGGCGTGAGCGCCGGGGTATCGTCGATAAACATTTGGGTTTCGCCCAGCAAGCTGATGGCGGATGTCAAACGCGGCCATTCATGGTCTTCCAGCTTGCCTGTCCTGACTTTATGCTGGTCGATGCGTCCCAATGACGACATCATCCGCATCGCGAGCGCATCGCCGGGCATTTCCATACTGAATATGGCAACTGGTTTTCCGCCTTTGATGGCGATATTTTCCGCCATATTCATGGCTATCGTGGTTTTTCCCATCGACGGACGGCCCGCGACGATAATTAAGTCGGCGGGCTGCAACCCTGATGTCAAATCGTCCAAATCGGTAAATCCAGTGGCAGCTCCGGTAATATGGCCTTCCTGTTCGAACAGCATTTCAATCTTATCGACCGCTTTTGCCAACAGCGGTTTGATACCCATAAACCCACCCTGACCTCGTTGGCGTTGCTCGGCAATTTTGAAAACTTCGCGTTCGGCTTCTTCTAAAAGCTCTGAAGTATCCCGGCCTTCGGTATTGAATGCCGAGTCAGTAATTTTGGTACCGACATGAATTAATTGCCGAAGGACGGAGCGGTCACGAACGATATTGGCATAACTGACGATATTGGCTGCGCTCGGCGTATCGCGCGCCAACATGCCTAAGTAAGGTAAGCCACCAACCGTTTCCAAGTCACCGGTTGCATCCATTGCCTCCGAAATAGTGATGACATCGAACGGCGTTTGCTGCTCGGCCAGTTTTGTAATCGCCCGGAATATCAATCGATGGTCTTTCCGGTAGAAATCACTTTCGCCGATTTTATCCGCCACAGAATCCCAGGTCATATTGTCCAGCATCAATCCGCCCAAAACGGATTGTTCGGATTGGATGGAATTCGGGGGAACCTTTAATGATTCAATATCGTAATTTTGATCGAATACAAAGCTATCGGTCATTTGAACTGTATGGATAAAAATTCATTGCTACTTTAACATTCAGGGAATGGGCAGGTTTAAGCCATCCCACCATCATACGCGTTTGCCGTACAGTTTGGTAAAGCCTAATACCATCCATCCGCCTTCAAAGGGACGGCAGATAATAGCAAAAAAAACACCTGCCCTGGTAGGGAATCATCAACCACGACCAGAAAAATTTCAGTCTTAGGCCATTTTATCCCGATACTTCAAGTTTTATTGGTTTCTATTTTATTTCAGCACCTTATAAAATTATAATCCGGACATTTACTAGACAATTGATTCGCTGAACAGGATTATTTAAAGCCTATTCCGATACGACCTTGAACAAATACCGAATTACTCTGACAATAGCCATATTTACCTGACGACATCGATATGACTCCATTTTCAGACATCAATGCCCTAATTATCGACATGGATGGCGTACTATGGCACGGCAACCAGCCCATTGCAGGATTGACCGACTTTTTTCAAACGCTTCGTGAATTTAAAATCCGGTTTATCCTAGCGACCAATAATGCCAGTTCCACACCGCAGCAATATGTGAAAAAACTGGAGAGCATGGGCGTCAAGGTCGAACTGGAAGAAATCATGACTTCCGCAATGGCAACCGCCATGTATCTCACGGAACACATGGATCCGAAACAAACCCGTGTTTTCCTTATCGGGGAAGACGGTGCCGAACAGGCGTTGCTGGAACAAGGTTTTACCTTGACCGGACTGTATGAATTGAACGGCGAGTCAACCAAAGGCGCCGATGTCGTGGTCTCCGGCAAAGACCACATGATTAACTGGGATAAATTGGCGACTGCAACCCTGAATATCCGCGCCGGGGCAAAATTTATCGGGACGAACGGCGATACCACGTTACCTACCGAACGCGGCTTAACGCACGGCAACGGTGCAATTCTGGCGGCATTGGAAGCCGCCACTGGCGTTAAACCCCTGATTATCGGCAAACCCGAACCCATTATGTACCGGCAAGCGATGACCAAATTAGGCTCCAGCCTGAATGAAACGGTTGCTATCGGCGACAAACTGGAAACCGATATTCTTGGCGCCATCCGTACAGGGATCAGAAGCTTGATGGTCATGACCGGCGTTTCTACGGAAGAAGACCTTAAAGCGCCCGATTATCAGCCAACGTGGGTCATGCCTGATATTAGCGCAGTCACACAAGCACTAAGAACGTTAAAATCAGTCGAAAATTAGATTTGGTGTTTTGCCCAAACGCTTATTTAAGACACGAATATTTTTTAAGATTGCACAGGTCACGGGGATCTTCCGATGAAAAAATTCATTAATAATGTTGATAGTTTTTTAGATGAAAGTCTGAAAGGTTTTTCGCTTGCCCATCAAGACATTGTCGAATTCAACCTGGAACCCCGTTACATCAAACGGAAAGCTACAAAACACTTCGGTAACGTCGTGCTGATTTCAGGCGGCGGTTCTGGTCACGAACCCCTGCATAGCGGTTTCGTCGGCACGGGTATGCTGGATGCCGCGTGCCCTGGGCAAATCTTCACCTCCCCTACTCCAGACCAAATGTTGGCGGCGGCGCAAGCCGTCCAGCAAGGCGGTGGTGTATTATTTATCGTCAAGAATTATGCAGGCGACGTTATGAATTTTGAAATCGCATCGGAAATGTTGGATTTTCCAAACGCTTCCGTGCTGGTTAGTGATGATGTTTCCTTACCTAAGTCGCATAGTGCCGGGCGGCGCGGCGTTGCCGGCACATTAATCGTAGAAAAAATGGTCGGCGCTGCGGCTGAAAGCGGCATGGCTTTAGCTGAATGTAAAGCCCTAGGGGAAAGGATAAACCAAGCGACGGCTTCGATGGGCGTTGCACTCACAAGCTGTACTGTCCCGGCTTTAGGCAAACCGACCTTTATTCTCGGCGAAAATGAAATGGAAATCGGCGTAGGTATACACGGAGAACACGGACGTGAAACCGTCCCATTAAAAAGCGCGTCTGAAATAGTCGAACAAATCGCTACTATTATAGAAGAAGAATTGCACCCCTCTATGGGACAGGAAGCCCTGCTGCATATCAACGGCTTCGGAGGGACGCCTTTGACCGAGCTTTACTTGATTTACGACCTTGCCGCCAACTTCTTTCAAAAACGCGGGTTGCACATCGTCCGTCCATTAGTCGGCAACTTCACGACATCATTGGATATGGCCGGCGCTTCCATCACCTTAACCTTGCTCGATGAAGAATTAATCCGCTTGTGGGATGCACCAGTCCATACTGCCGCATTAAGATGGGGTTGTTAGACCTGTTCAAGATCAACTGAGCCGCCGTCATTTGCGGTTGGTGCTGCCATTAGGCGCTTAATTCGTCGATGATAGTGCAAAGCATCAACTGACTGCTTTTGGCTCCGGCATCGATATGCCCTTTGGAACGCTCGCCTAAAAAAGACGCCCGGCCTTTGGTTGCAACCATATCACGGGTCGATTCCGCGCCTTCTTCCGCGGTTTTTTTGAGCTGGGCGAAAATATCCGGTTTATCGTTATCCTGATAAAAACGCTCAGCAACAGGAATGAGGACGTCGAGCATTGTTTTTTCGCCCTTATCGGCCTTACCGCGTTGCTTGACAGCATCTACCGCCTTTGAAAACGCCTCGGCAAGCGTTACTTTCGTCACGGGTTGATTTTGTAGGTTTTTGCTGAGCGCGATGAATAAGGTCCCATAAAGCGATCCCGAAGCACCGCCAATGGATGACATGATCGTCATCCCCATTTTTTGCAAAGCGGCTTGCCAATCGAGCTGTCCCAATGCTTCGCTTTGCGCAGCTAACGCCTGTAAACCGCGTTGTAAATTACTGACGTGGTCGCCGTCGCCGATGGCTTGGTCGAGTTCGGTTAATTCAACCGCATTTTTTTAGATTGCATCGGCGACGGCGGCGATTAATCGTGGGATAATGGCGGTTGTTACTGGCATAAATGCATCCGTTTAAGGGATAAAAAGTAAAGGGCAGATTATCGATTGGCTGTTGTGTATTTCCCGTAATAGGCATCACGGCGCTTTTTACATTCATCTAATATCTTTTCCCGGACTGGCTTTTCCGCATCCGCCCAACCTATAATTTCTCCCAACGACCGAAAACAACCCACGCAAATATCGTCTTCATTCAAACAACAATGCTTTATGCAGGGCGATTTAAGGCAATCATCGGCATTCTTATCCACGCTATTAATCGACTGGGAAAAACCATGATTATATAGCCTGGATGCTTATTTAGGACAGCCTTCGAGTTTATAAATACCGTAACCTTGACTGTCGATTTGCTTACGCAACTCGGGCGGTGCTTCTGCACTGTGGCAAAACGCACAATTTTCCTGCGTTACAACGGCATCTGGATGGCCGATGCTCGTTAACCATTCTTTCGCATAATTTAAGGCTTTTGTTTGATCTTGTTCGTCAAGGACAACATCAAAATGCATAATTCTACCGTTTGCTGTTTTAACATAGGTGTCAAAGACATGGGAAAGTGGCATAATTAACTCCAAAAATAGGCAATTTAATGGAACAAATTGCCGGATGTTTACTTAAAATAATAATAAAATGTTCCATACTTAAGGCTCGATGGAACTTTTACAACTTAATTTGGATCAATCGAATCGGATAAACCATAAAATATCGATTCGATATGTAAAAGCTTATGTTACCCTATCCCACTTGTCAACTGACCTGCTTATGAGACGCATCAATTCATGGAAAAAATGACCCTTTTCGACGTGGTTGAACGTATAGCCGCACTGATCCGATCCGAAGAACGTAAAAAATGTACGCAATATGGCTTGCAATCCGTTCATTTACAAGTACTGGATTATCTTTTCCGATGCAACAAATACAGCGACACACCAGCTGCCGTTACGAATTACTTGGGCATGACCCGGGGGACCGTATCGCAAACCCTGTTGCTTTTGGAAAAAAAAGGTTTTATCAAAAAAACAACAGACACGTCCGACCGCCGTGTCGTCCATTTAAGCTTGCTGCCGGAAGGAATAGCCATATTGGAAAAAGCTAGGCCTTGCGAGTTATTCGTCCAGGCATCGGGCTTATTGCATGAAGACGAACTGGCTCGCTACGACGAAACCTTGGTCACGGTCCTAACCGCACTTCAAAAATCGAATAAATCCCATACATTCGGCCTATGCAAGACTTGCCAATACTTCACCATGCTGCAAGAAGGCTTTTTGTGCGGACTAACCAAAGAACCTTTAAGCCAGAAGGATAGCGAAAAAATCTGCCAGGAACATACCGTTTCGTGAAAAAAGCGACGGCTAATCCGGCGCCTTTTTTAAATTTTTAAAACTTTCGTTGATTTTGCCCGCCAAACTTTCAACGCCTTTACGCGTCAATTTTTTTTCTGCGCCTTTTACTTCAGACAGATAATCCGCAAGCAATCGTCCTGTATGAACATCGACCAAATGCGC
>JBGAWU010000063.1:0-9502 GCA_044227425.1 Methyloglobulus sp. | reverse complement strand
GGTTTTTACCGAGCTGCCCCACTTTGATCAACTGGTTGAAACGGTGTGGTTTTAAAAATATTCGTCTTGTGGACATCACCGCGACGACAACCGACGAGCAACGGAGCACTCCCTGGATGACCTTCCATTCTTTGCAAGATTTTCTTGATCCAGTCAATCCTGACCAAACTTGCGAGGGTTACCCCGCACCTAAACGGGCTATTTTTGTTGCACAAACCGCAAATGCTTAAATACCGCTCAATTATTCTTAAAAATATCAGGTAATATAAGCTGGAAACGATGGCGGATGCTTGAACCTTATCACCCTTTCATCTATATTTCCCAGATACATCTTTGAGCAATATCAAATGGCTACAGCGACTACAGATTTCCATTTCAGCGGCCTTGCAACTTGCCTAATACAGGAAGGTTTAATCGCCGAAAAAGACGCCAAAACCTATATCCAGGAAGCCCAAAAAAATAAAGTTTCCTTAATAAGCTACCTGGTCAACAATAAAATTGTCGATAGCAAAACGATTGCCGTAAAAGCATCGACCGAATTCGGCGTCCCTTTTTTCGACTTGGACGCCATCGACCCCCGTTCGTTACCCATTAGCGTCATCAACGAAAAACTAATCCGCCAATACCATACTTTACCCCTTGTAAAGCGCGGGAAGACCTTGTTCGTCGGCATTTCGGACCCGACCAACCCACTAGGAATGGATGACATCAAGTTCCAAAGCATGCTCAACATCGAAACCATTTTGGTTGAAGAAGGCAAGCTGCATAAAATGATCGATACCGCGCTGGAAGCAATGGACACTTCCATGTCGGATCTTATCGATGCCGACCTGGACAACTTAAGCGTCCAGGGCGGCGATGAAGACATAGCAAAAAACGATGTCAATGCCGATATTGACGACGCGCCTATTGTCCGGTTTGTAAACAAAATCCTGCTCGACGCCATCAAAAAAGGCGCTTCGGACATCCACTTGGAACCTTACGAAAAAAACTTCCGGATACGGTTCAGGTCGGATGGAATATTGCACCAAATAGCAAGCCCGCCCGCAGCTATATCCGGCCGTATTATTTCCCGGATCAAGGTTATGTCCAAAATGGACATCGCCGAACGTCGTGTCCCTCAAGATGGACGGATAAAAATGATTTTATCCAAAACCCGGGCTATTGATTTCCGGGTAAACACCTGCCCAACCTTATTCGGCGAGAAAGTCGTTCTTCGTATCCTTGACCCCACCAGCGCCCAAATCGGCATCGAAAAACTGGGGTTCGAACCTGAACAGGAACGGTTGTACCTGGATGCTATACACAAACCTTACGGCATGGTACTCGTCACCGGACCGACGGGAAGCGGAAAAACCGTCAGCCTGTACACCGGATTGAATATCCTCAACAAAATGGAAAGGAATATTTCCACGGCGGAAGATCCGGTGGAAATTACCGTGGAAGGCATCAACCAAGTCAACGTCAACGTCAAATCGGGATTGACCTTTGCCAATGCCTTGCGGGCGTTCTTAAGGCAAGACCCCGACATCATCATGGTGGGTGAGATACGCGACCTTGAAACCGCTGAAATTGCCGTTAAAGCCGCACAAACCGGTCACTTGGTGTTATCGACCCTGCACACCAACGACGCTCCGCAAACCTTGAACCGCCTCATGCAAATGGGAATCGAACCCTTTAACATTGTTTCAGCGGTCAATTTGATCATGGCGCAACGGTTGGCACGACGTTTGTGCGAATTCTGCAAAAAACCGGTCACATTGCCCGATAAAACACTTTTATCCATCGGCTTCAAGGAAGACGAACTTAAAACACTTAAACTCTACGGCGCTGTGGGCTGCGAACAATGCACCAACGGTTATAAAGGACGGGTCGGCATCTACCAGGTCATGACCTTAAGCGAAAAAATGCGTGCGATGATCCTCGACGGGGCAAACGCCATGCAGCTGGCCACCCAAGCCCAAGCGGAAGGGATCAACGATTTACGCGCTTCCGGCCTGAACAAAGTCCGCTTGGGGATAACCAGCATTGAAGAAATTGATAGGGTAACTAAGGAATAATGATGGCAGAACAAACAGAACAACTGGAGTTTCTCTGGGAAGGGAAAGACAAAAGCGGCAAGATTGCAAAAGGCGTTTTTTCTGCAAAAAGTGAAACCGTCGCCAAGTCGGAATTAAGGCGGCAAGGCTACCGGATCACTAAAATCAAGCCGAAACCCAAGCCGCTTTTCAAGAAAGGCCCAAAAGCCATTACTTCCGGCGATATTGCGATATTTTCAAGGCAGCTCGCCACTATGCTGAAAGCTGGCGTCCCGTTGGTGCAATCGTTCGATATTGTGGGAAAAGGCCACGAAAATCCAAGCATGCAAGAACTCTTACTCAGTATCAAAGCCGATGTTGAAGCTGGCGACCGCTTAGCGGAAGCCTTGAACAGAAGACCGCTCTATTTTGATGAATTATTTTGCAACTTGGTTGAAGCCGGCGAACAAGCAGGGGTATTGGAAACCCTGCTCGACAAAATCGCCACCTACAAAGAAAAAACCGAGTCGATGAAGAAAAAAATCAAGAAGGCCTTGACCTACCCGATAGCGGTAGTAGTCGTCGCCTTCATTGTGACAGCTATTCTTTTGATTTTTGTGGTACCTGTCTTTGCCGACTTGTTTAAAAGCTTTGGCGCTGACCTTCCTGCATTTACAAAAATGGTTGTCGCCATGTCGGAGTGGATGCAGGCGTACTGGTACTATCTGGTCGGCAGCATCGTTGTGACGGTGTATGTCTTCAATTATTTTAAAAAACGCTCCCGCACATTTAACCATTTTCTTGACCGAACATTACTCAAAGTGCCCGTTGTCGGCCTCATTATGAACAAATCCGCAATTGCCCGGTTTTCCCGGACGTTATCGACCATGTCGGCTGCAGGTGTCCCCTTGGTGGAAGCACTGGAATCGGTTTCAGGTGCATGCGGGAATATCGTTTATGCGGAGGCCGTCATGAAAATGCGCGAAGAAATTGCCACCGGCCAGCGATTGCAGTTTGCCATGAGCCAGAGCAACCTGTTTCCCCATATGGTCCAACAGATGGTATCCATCGGCGAAGAATCTGGCTCCATTGATGCCATGCTGGCTAAAGTCGCCGACTTTTATGAAGAAGAAGTTGACAACCTGGTCGATAATTTAAGCAGTTTGATGGAGCCGATCATCATGGTTGTTTTGGGAACCCTCGTCGGCGGCCTGGTTGTCGCCATGTATTTGCCAATCTTCAAAATGGGTTCTGCGATTTAATAAGCTGGGCTATGCTTTTTTTCGTGACAAGGCCGCTTCAGGTTGAAACGGCCTTTATCGTTCCGTCATCATAAGCGCTACCAAGGCGTTGTATAACATCAAAACCATGCAATCACTTGAATATCTGGGCGCGTATCCTTTACTTTTTTCCGGAATAGCCGCCTTGTTTGGCCTTTTGGTCGGCAGCTTCCTAAATGTGGTTATTTACCGCTTGCCGGTGATGATGAAAAGGGACTGGCTTCAAGAATGCAATGAATACCTGGGGCTGGCTGCCGAATCCCAGGCAACCGAAGCAACTTTCAACCTCACCTTTCCTTTATCCCGCTGCCCGGCGTGCCATGCCGCCATCAAGCCTTACCAAAATATCCCAGTCATCAGCTATATTTTCCTGCAAGGCAAATGCGCCAATTGCGCCAATCCGATTTCTCTTCGCTATCCATTAATCGAAGCGTTCACGGGAATAGCTTCATTTTTGGTCGCATGGCATTTTGGCTTTACGCCCCAGACGTTGTTCGCCTTGTTCTTAACATGGTCGTTGATCGCATTGAGCTTTATTGATATCGACCATCAATTGTTGCCGGATTCCATTACTTTGCCTTTTTTATGGTTTGGCCTGTTGCTCAGTGTTTTTGATGCATTCACTGACAGCCACGACAGCATCATTGGCGCAATTACCGGTTATTTGTTGTTATGGAGCGTTTACCAGCTATTTAAACTACTGACGGGCAAAGAAGGCATGGGCTACGGCGACTTTAAGCTGCTGGCTTTGTTTGGTGCGTGGCTGGGTTGGCAAGCGTTGCCGCTCATCATATTCTTGTCTTCGTTGGTCGGTTCAATTGTTGGTGTCGGCATGATTGTATTTTCACGCCATGACCGGAACATCCCCATCCCATTCGGCCCATATTTGGCGGCAGCCGGTTGGATCGCCCTCTTATGGGGACAAACCATCAACCAGTTTTATTTTAATTTGATAGGTTTATAAGCCCTTGCTGAAAGTTGGCCTTACCGGTGGGATCGGCTGCGGCAAAACAACCGTTAGCCGATTATTTATCGAACTGAATGTGCCGGTTTTCGATGCCGATGAAATTGCGCATGATCTGGTGCGACCCAGCCAACCGGCATTATGCGAAATTGTAAAAACGTTTGGCGAAGACACCCTTTTGCAGGACGGTTCTTTAAACCGGCAATTTTTACGGGAAATCGTTTTTTCCGATGTACAACAAAAACTTAAGCTGGAAGCCATGTTGCATCCTCGGGTATTTGCAACGATGCAGGAAAAAATTGAAAGCAGCAATACACCCTACTGTATCCTGAGCATTCCGCTACTATTCGAAACAAAAAAAGCTGACTTTGTAGACCGCATACTGGTCGTCGACTGCCCGGTCGGACTGCAAATCGAACGTGTCAGCCAACGGGACGGCATGACTAAAGAAAGGATTCAATCGATCATCGACAGCCAAGCAACCCGTAAATTCAGGTTAAGCCATGCCGACGATGTCATCGACAACACCATAACGCCAAGCGAACTTGCAGAACACGTTAAAAAACTGCACAATTTCTATCTTTCAATCAGCGCTCCCTAGGACATAACCGTTTGTGAAAAATCACATCACCTATGAATTTCCTCTCAATGAACGAATCCGGGTTTTCATCAGGCTTGAACAACTCTTTAACCAATTCGGACATTTCTCAACGGGCCTATCTATTTCGGACAAGCGCGCCGCAATTGCCGTCCTGCTGGATATTATGTCGATTTTCCGCCGCAACGACCTCAAGTCCGAAATCCTTAAAGAGCTGGATCGGCATACAAAAGTGCTGACTAAATATGCGGACAGCCAGAATGTCGATACAAAGCACTTAGAGTCCATCCTCGAAAATCTCGGCCAAACCAGTAAAAAACTTTACTCCATGAGCGGCAAAATAGGCCTTGAAATCATGGAAAGCGATTTATTTCAAAGTATTGCCCAACGCAGTTCGATTCCAGGCGGTACTTGCTCGTTCGACCTGCCCGAGTTCCACTTTTGGCTGGAACAGGATGAATCGATCCGCCTTAAGGATCTGGAACATTGGAGCATGCCATTCAACGAAATCCGCAACGCCATCGAACTTATCCTTAATTTTATCCGTAGTAGCAGCCCCCCGAGCGAGGAACTGGCGGAAGCGGGCTTTTACCAAATTTCGCTGGATAAAAACCTGCCCTACCAACTTATTAGTGTTGATATAGACAAATCCATAAATTGTTTTGCTGAAATCAGCGGCGGCAAGCACCGTTGCACCATCCGGTTCATGACGCCATCAGCCGACGAGTTACGCCCAACCCAAAGTACCGATGATATCCCGTTTTATTTAACCCGTTGCTTGTTCTGATGCGCTCGTCGTCCCAGCCGTTGACAGTGCAATGCCCAAACTGCAAGCGCCCCGTATTGTGGTCTACCGATAACACATTCAGGCCCTTTTGTTGCGAACGCTGTAAACTAATCGACTTAGGCGAATGGGCAAATGAAGAAAAAGCAATCCCGGGCGAACCATTGACGATTGAAATAAATGACGAAGAACACAATTTACTGAATTAAAAAGACATCTTCAGTAACTTCTCCACCCCATTAACCGACCACTGACTGATACTCGGTAACAGCCAGCAACCGCACCGAATACACTGCTTTTTTCATTGACTTGACACAAATGACCAACGTAAACACCGAAAAACTCTCCAGCGCCCGCTTTGCCGAAGCCACCGACGCTTTTGTAGAAGAATTCACCGCTTCGGTAAACTTCGACAAACGCATGGCCGAACAAGATATTCAAGGCTCCATCGCCCACGCCCGCATGTTGTGTGCAATCGGCATATTGACCGATAAAGAACTCGACGCGATTATTACCGGATTAAAGCAAATCGGTGAAGAAATAAAAACCGGCGTATTCACCTGGTCGATTAAGCAAGAAGATGTCCACATGAACATCGAAGCGAGATTGACCGACCTGATCGGCATCGCCGGTAAAAAGCTGCATACCGGCCGGTCGCGCAACGACCAAGTTGCAACCGATATCAGGCTTTACCTTCGGAGTGAAATTGCCCAAATATCGGCTGAACTGAAACGCCTACAACACGCGATCCTGAATGTGGCCGAACAGCATTACGACACGATCATGCCTGGCTTCACCCATTTGCAGGTCGCCCAGCCCATCACTTTCGGGCACCATTTAATGGCATGGTTTGAAATGCTAAGCCGCGACGCCGAAAGGTTACAGGACTGCTTGAAACGGGTCAATGTCATGCCGTTAGGCTCTGCCGCCTTAGCCGGCACCAGTTATCCGATCGACCGCCAACTGACGTCCGAGCTACTGCAATTCAGCCGCCCTTCCGCAAACTCGCTTGACTCCGTCAGCGACCGTGATTTCGCCATCGAATTTACGGCGGCGGCCAGCATCATCATGATGCACCTGTCCCGCTTTTCGGAAGAATTAATCCTCTGGTCCAGCGCCCAATTTGACTTTATCGACATGCCAGATGCGTTCTGCACCGGTTCTTCCATCATGCCGCAAAAGAAAAACCCGGATGTCCCGGAACTGGTGCGCGGAAAATCAGGCCGGGTAACAGGCCATTTAATCGCCTTGTTGATGCTCATGAAAAGCCAGCCGCTGGCATATAACAAAGACAACCAGGAAGATAAAGAACCCTTGTTCGATACGGTTGATACGCTTATAAACTGTCTTCGTGCCTTTGCCGATATGGTTCCGCATATCAAACCCAAAAAAATGAACATGTACCAATCGGCGAAACGAGGCTTTGCTACCGCAACCGACCTTGCCGACTACTTGGTAAGAAAAGGCTTGGCTTTCAGGGATGCCCATGAAATCGTAGGACTTGCCGTCCGCTTGGGCCTGGAAAGCCAACGCGACCTCGCCGAACTGACACTGGCGGAACTGCAACAATTTTCACCTGAAATCACGGAAGACGTTTACGAGATTCTTACGCTGGAAGGGTCGGTCGCTGCCCGTAAACACATTGGTGGCACTGCGCCTGAAACCGTCAAAAAAGCTATCCATAACGCAAGGGCGTCATTATAGGTCGATTTGAAAAATCGCTTGGCCTTCACTTATCGAACATAGACGAAACATCACTTTTATTAGTATAATAAGGGGATTTTCGTAAACTTCGAGTTGTTTTAGCGACTCGCCCACCTCTTTTAAGTAATCTGGAGAAACTCAATGCCTATCAAAGTTGCCATTAACGGTTATGGCCGTATTGGTCGAAATATTATTCGTGCGCTTTACGAATCGGGTCGCACCAACGAAATTCAAGTTGTCGCAGTCAATGACCTTGGCGATGTCAAAACCAATGCCCATTTAACCCAATACGACTCAGTCCATGGAAAATTCCCTTTCGAAGTGGGTATCGATGGCGACTGCATAGTTATCAACGGCGATAAAATCAAAGTATTCTCAGAGCGCGACCCATCAAAACTACCTTGGGGAGAATTGGGCATCGACGTCGTGCACGAATGTACCGGTTTATTTACCAGCAAAGCCAAAGCTTCGGCGCATATCGCTGCCGGCGCCAAAAAAGTGATCATCTCCGCACCAGGCGGCAATGACGTTGATGGCACAATCGTTTTCGGCGTTAACCACAATACCCTGAAAGCATCCGACACCGTTATTTCAAACGCCTCTTGCACCACCAACTGCTTAGCGCCACTGGTAAAAGCATTGCACGACGTTATTGGCGTGGAACACGGCCTGATGACCACTATCCACTCTTACACCAACGACCAAGTTCTCACCGACGTCTACCATAGCGATTTACACCGCGCCCGTTCCGCAACCCAGTCCATGATCCCTACCAAAACCGGTGCAGCGGCGGCTGTCGGCTTAGTGCTCCCTGAGTTGGCTGGAAAACTCGACGGCTTTGCAATGCGCGTCCCTACCATCAACGTCTCTGTCGTGGATCTTACATTCCAAGCATCTCGTGCAACAACCAAGGAAGAAGTCGATCAAGTATTGAAAGCCGCAGCGAACGGTTTCTTGAAAGGAATCCTGGAAGTTAACGACAAGCCATTGGTTTCCATGGACTTTAATCACAACCCTGCGTCTTCTATCTATGAGGCTGGCTTGACCAAAGTCCTGAAAGGCAATTTTGTCAAAGTCTTGTCTTGGTACGACAACGAGTGGGGCTTTTCGAATCGTATGTTAGATACAACGGTTGCCTTGGTTAATGCAAAATAATTTCGATTAAAGAACCTATACTCATACCCCACCATGTTAAGACGAACCAAAATTTTAGCGACGCTCGGTCCTGCAACCGATAAACCCGGCGTAATTGAAGAGTTAATCAAAGCTGGCGTCGATGTCGTTCGCATGAATTTTTCGCATGGTTCAGCCCAAGACCATATCGACCGAGCGAACTCGATCCGCGAGATCAGCAAAAAAGTCGGGCGTCGTGTCGGAATTCTCGCCGACCTTCAAGGCCCGAAAATAAGAATCGCCCGATTCAAGGACACCAAGGTCTATTTGAACGAAGGCCAGGACTTTGCACTGGATATCAACCTTGATCCGTTGGTCGGCGATAATACGCAAGTCGGTATTACATACGAACCACTGGCATTGGAAGTCGTACAAGGCAGTCGGCTCTTGCTGGATGACGGACGCATCGTCCTTGATGTCGTCAATGTCGAGAACATGCGCGTCAACTGTAAAGTCGTCGTGGGCGGCGATCTATCAAACAACAAAGGTATCAACCTGCTTGGCGGCGGGCTTTCTGCAGCGGCATTAACTGAAAAAGACATCGAAGACATAAAGACAATCGCAAAAATCAAATGCGATTATGTCGCCGTGTCTTTCCCACGTTGCGCCGAAGACCTTAACTTGGCGCGCAGCCTGTTAGAAGCTGAAGGTTGTCACGCAGGTATCGTTGCCAAAGTCGAACGCGCTGAAGCGATTGTACCCGATGTAATGGATGAAATTATCCTGGCTTCCGACGCAGTGATGGTCGCACGGGGCGATTTGGGTGTTGAAATCGGCGATGCCAACCTCCCCGCGATCCAAAAACGTTTGATCAGTCGTGCCCGCGAACTCAATCGTGTCGCAATTACTGCGACACAAATGATGGAATCGATGATCGACAACCCGATTCCAACGCGCGCAGAAGTCTTCGACGTAGCGAATGCGGTTTACGACGGAACGGACGCGATTATGCTTTCGGCCGAAACCGCATCCGGCAAACAC
>JBGAWU010000062.1:0-9544 GCA_044227425.1 Methyloglobulus sp. | reverse complement strand
CCGTCTTGGCAAACAATCAATACCTGATTGTTTTTATAAGCATCCAGACTTGAAATATGGTCTTTAAGTTTGCTCAATGGAAGGTTGACCGCGCCTTCGATGTGGCCTTTGTGGTATTCGTCCTGTTCGCGTACGTCAAGGACAACGGTGTTGTCATTGTTCATTTTAGTTACCGCCAATAAAGGCGATACAAAGCCGAATTTTTTTAGGGCCGCGTCGAAGAGTTCCTGTATCAGGAGATAGGTGACCACAACCAGCGCAAGCGACAAGATGTAGTGGTTCAGGATGAATTCTATGAGACGGTCTGGTGTTACTGAAACTGATGCTGGCATGTAAAGATAAGGGTTTTTGCTTAGATGGCTTTAAGAGTTGGTGGAGTTCAGGTAGGGTATTTACACGCCCATACTTGTCCATATTTTAGTATAATGTTATCTGTTTGCGTCTAATTGTTGCGTTTTTTGCATTGAAAACCGATAAACCGGCGGAATAATACCTTATTTTCGTTTATTCCGGTAATGGAAAGTGGGCAAGCAGTTTTTTGAAGCCTGTTACCGATGGAATTGTGTGTCATAAAGTCTGGAGAGAAAGAGTAAGATGTCGAGTCGGCCAAAACCAGTTGTATTGCTAATCCTTGATGGATTCGGTTATTCCGAGGAAAAAGAAAATAACGCCATTGCTATGGCGAATACCCCCTGTTGGGATAGTTTGCAAAAAGATTTCCCCATGACGTTGCTGGATTGTTCGGGCGAGGTGGTCGGACTGCCGGACGGCCAAATGGGCAATTCCGAAGTCGGGCATATCCATATCGGTACCGGGCGTTATGTTCCGCAAGATTTTTCTAAAGTAAATGACGCCATCAAAGACGGTAGTTTTTTCAGCAACCCGGTATTGTGCCAAGCGGTAGACGCGGCTAAGGAAAAGGGCAAAGCGCTGCATATTATGGGGTTATTGTCTCCCGGTGGAGTACACAGCCATGAATCTCAAATTGCTGCGATGATGGAGTTGGCGGTAAAAAGAGGGTTGAGCAAAATTTATTTACATGCTTTTTTGGATGGCAGGGATGTGCCGCCTAAAAGCGCCGCGGATTCTCTCAAGCTGATGGATGATAAATTCAAAGCGCTGGGTGTGGGCAGGATTGCTTCGATCGTCGGTCGTTTTTACGCCATGGACAGGGATAAACGCTGGGATAGGGTTCAGCAAGCGTACAATTTGATCGTAAAAGGCGAATCCGAACAACGGTTTAATTCCGCGCAGGCTGCTTTGGAAGCGGCCTATGGGCGTGGAGAAACGGACGAGTTTGTGCTTCCATCGCTCATTCTGGATGCCGATGGCAAGGCGGCAACGCTTGATCCAGAAGATTCAGTGGTGTTCATGAATTTCCGCGCGGATCGGGCAAGGGAAATATCACAGGCAATCACCGATGCCGATTTCTCAGGTTTCGAACGCGGACATGAAGCCCATAAAGGGTGTTATACGACCTTAACCGAATATCATGAAGACTTCACTTATCCAGTCGCATTTCCGACGGTCGATATTCAAAACAGTCTCGGCGAATACATATCCAAATTGGGGATGACGCAACTGCGGTTGGCGGAAACCGAGAAATATGCGCATGTGACATTTTTCCTCAACGGCGGCGTGGATGCGAGTTTCCCCGGTGAAGACAGGATATTGGTGCCTTCGCCGAAAGTCAGGACGTATGATATGCAGCCTGAAATGAGCTTGCCGGAAGTAACCAGCCATTTGGTGGAAGCCATCAAGAGCGGAAAATATGATGTCATCGTTTGTAATTATGCTAACGGCGATATGGTCGGGCATACCGGGATCATTCCGGCTGCGATTAAAGCGGTAGAGGCAATCGACTCGTCATTGCAACAAGTTGTTGATGCACTCAAAGCCGTCGGCGGCAAAATGCTGGTAACAGCCGACCACGGTAATATCGAACAAATGGTGGATGACGATGGTCAGATACAAACGGCGCATAGCACGAATCCGGTACCGTTGATTTACGTGGGGGGCGAAGGTAAATTGTCTGCCGGCGGCAGCCTAAAAGATTTGGCACCTACTGTTTTGGCAATATTAGGCGTAGGTCAACCACCTGAAATGACCGGTAAGTCGCTTGTTGCACCTGTTTAAGACGGCATGGGGAAATATCCGGTTTATTGTTTACTGCTGTTTTTATTTGTAACGCCAGTTAATTCGGAAGAACTCGGTGAGGTGGATTCCGGGGAAACGGGCGTAGCGGCATCGGTAAATCCCCGTTCCGAAGAAATACAGGAACAAAAAGACCAGTTGCTGGGATTGTTAGCCCAAGTTGATGAGCGTTACGGCGATGTCTCTGCGTCTTTGAAATCGCTTGGGGAAAAAATATCAAGCAGCAATCAGGCTTTGGATAAATTACGTAAAGAAATTGGCACTTACCAAGACCAAATCGATAAATTGGATGCCGAATTGTCCGGACAGGTAAGGGCCGCTTATGCAATGGGGCAGCAAGAAAAATTAAAATTGATGCTTAATCAACAAGATCCGGCATTATCCAGCAGAATGATGGTATATTATGAATATATCAATAAGTCGAGGATTGAAAAGCTTGCCAACATCCGGCAGATGGTTAGTTATCTGGACCAGCTTGATAAAGACAAACAAGCTGAAACCGAGTTGCTGGAAAAAAACCTAGGCCAGAAAAAAACTGAACAAGCAGCTTTGGAAGAGGTAAGAAAACAACGTAACAGTTTGATAGAAAAGTTAAACGATGATTTTTCTTCCGAGGAAGACCAGTTAAATCTCTTGAAAGAAAGTGAAAATAAGCTGATAAATCTCATCGGGACGTTGGAAAAAGAAACGGAAGCAGCTAACCTTGAACCTGAAGGAACAGGTGCTGATGCACTTGGCAAAGAAGAGGGTGACAGCAGCTTTCCAAAGCTGACAGGCGATTTTTCAACCCTAAAAGGTAAATTGCCGTTGCCGGTTAAGGGCAAAATGGCGAGCCTGTTTGAAAATCCAACAGAGGAAGATCGATGGAAAGGTGTTGTGATCAATACGCACGAAGGTGCCGAGATCAAGTCGATCAGCAAAGGCCGTGTTATCTACGCGGGAAGCTTAAAAGGTTATGGGTTGTTAATAATAATTGAACACGACAAGCAATTCATGACTTTGTACGCCTTTAACCAAAGTCTTTACAAACATAAAGGCGATTGGGTTGAGGCGGGCGATGTGATTGCAACAGTGGGCCAGAGCGGCGGACGTTCAAGCCCCGGCCTATATTTTGAGATACGCAAGAACGGCAAAGCAGTAGATCCTTTACTTTGGTGCCGTAACTAACGGCCTGCTAAGGCGATATTAACCAGGGCGCAAGGGATGAAGTGCGCAAAATTGACGGTTAGATGCTTTATTTAATAAGCATTTTGTTCTTCATCGATAAGGATGGGGCAGGGTTGAATAACAGGATTGCCCCGAGAAATTTAAAGAAATTGTGGTGGTTGGAGTTTAAAGGCGCATGCTAAAAAAGAATAGTCTATTTATTTTGTCCTTAGGGGTGATGTTGGGTGTTTTTATGGGCATCTGCGGTAGTGTCGTTGCCGAAAAGGACAAGACTGATATAACCGCGGATTCTGAAGCATTGCCTTATGAAGATTTACGCACCTTTACCGAAATTTTCGGGCGGATCAAAAGGGACTATGTCGAACCGGTAACCGATAAAAAACTACTGGAAGACGCAATTCGCGGCATGTTGTCTGGCCTCGACCCCCATTCCGCTTATTTGGTTCCCGAGGAATACCAGGAGCTAAAAGAAGGGACAACCGGCCAGTTCGGCGGTTTAGGTATTGAAGTGACTATGGAAAACGGTTTTATTAAAGTCGTTTCGCCGATAGACGATACCCCGGCGCAGCGGGCGGGCATCAAAACAGGCGATCTTATCATCAGATTGGATGACCAGCCGGTAAAAGGCATGTCCTTGGCGGATGCCGTCAAAACGATGCGCGGTGAACCCGGCACTAAAATTGAACTTACCGTGGTCAGGGAAGGCGCCGATGCGCCGCTTAAACTAACCTTGGTGCGCGCTGTAATCAAAGTGCAAAGCGTGAAGAGCCGAATTTTGGAGAAAAATTACGGTTATGTGCGGATCAGTAGCTTCCAGTCCGGTACCGGCGAAAGTCTAAAAGAAACTTTAGCTTCCTTGAAAAAGGAAAATGGCGGAAAGCTCAAGGGCTTAATCTTGGATTTGCGCAATAATCCGGGCGGTGTTTTGAATGCTGCGGTAGATGTCAGCGATGCGTTCCTGAAATCGGGCTTAATCGTTTATACCGAAGGCCGCATCGAAAATTCGGAAATGCGTTTTAACGCAACGCCCGATGATCTGATTGATGGCGCACCCATCGTCGTGTTGATCAATGCGGGTTCGGCTTCGGCCTCTGAAATTGTGGCGGGGGCGTTGCAAGACCAGAAGCGGGCAGTGATTATGGGCGAAAAATCGTTCGGTAAAGGTTCTGTGCAAACGATCCTGCCTACCAGTAACGGTGCTGCCGTCAAGTTAACAACCGCGCGTTATTACACGCCGTCAGGACGGTCGATACAAGCTGAAGGTATCGAGCCGGACATCGTGTTAGCCAACGTTAAGCTGGAATCGCTCGATAAAACCGATTTTAATCCGGTGAAAGAGGCGGATCTCTCCCATCACTTGCAGAATGGTGCTGCTAAGGAAGCAACAAAAGATGGCAATCCCGACCTACAAGCCAAAGAAGCGGATTTTTATAAAGATTATCCACTCTACCAAGCGTTGACCTTGTTGAAGGGGATTAGCATAGTCAACAAGTGAACTAATAAAGGTCTGGCATAATTAATACGGAACCTGGCGTTGGGGAAACTTGGCGCTGGGTTTTCTGTTATTCAGTGCAGTGAAAATGCCGTTGATCAATGATATCGCGTTTGCTTGGGAGTTTGGATATACGACTTGGTTGATGAAGTCTATTATTCCGGTTCGTGAAATGGACAAGGCGCGACGTTATTAGTGTGTTCACTGTTGAGACAGTTTGGTTTCGACGCCATCCGTTGCCAAGGTTATTTCCCGCAGAAAGCACAGCAGTCCGGTAATTAGTGCTGCCATTGCTAGCACAAAAAGCGACGACACCGTATTCGATAAGTCGATTTTCATTTCGACGCCAAGGAACAATATTGCAATTGACAGGCAGATACTTAAAGCCGAAATCGTACATAAGCTGATTGCCCGATATATCCAACGTGCCCGGCGCAACAAGGCGCTGATTTCGGGTTGAAATTTTTCCATTTTGGCTCCGTCCAGTGTATTCAATTGCCGGGACCTATCGACAATCCTACCCAGGCGGTTGGTAAGCACTGTTAAAAAAGATCCTATCCCGGTCAATAAGAATACCGGCGCAAACGCCTGCTGAATGACATGGGCAACGGTAGGGATATTTACTACAGAATCCATCTTCTTAGCGCGGAGACAGTATCGTAATTAAAGATATTTCACCAATGGTTTGATTAGGCTTAAATCATTGCTGTTAAAATCAGGCAGGAAAATCAGGTTAATTGACAGACGGTTGGTAGTTCACTGAAAAATCTTTTAAACCTGTGAGCATGGCGGATAAATGCGTGGTATTTTCGGGATAGAACGAATCGACGCCAACGCGGGATAAATAAAATACTTGGTCGGGTAAAAAATATCCGGTTGCCCTGAGCTCTCCTGTGTAGCCGTGGCGGTTTCTAAGCAACCAAGCATGGGAAAACCCGCGTCCGTCGGCCAGTTCAGGGAAATACAGTTCAACGAGCGATAACTTCGGTAAAAAATCAGCTATCTCGGAAACATTATTTTCCGGAGTTATACGGACGCCGAGTTTCCCTGCGCGGTTAAATAAATAATTACCATATTCTTTTAACCGGTTGAATGACACGGTTATATCGCTATCACCGATCTCGGTGTCGTCAGCTATGTATTTCCAAGTATTTTCCGCTATTTGATTATTTTTAATGATTTGCATAAACCTGTTCCCTAAAAGGTTCGATTCCTACCCGTTTTACCATGTCAAGAAAAGATTCTTCTTCCAGGCGTTGTTTCACATAAACATCCAAAATCGTAGTGATGGCTTTGGTTACTTGGTCTTTTGCAACTGAAGGGCCGAGCCGCTCACCAATAGCGGCTTCATTATCTGAAGAGCCGCCCAGGGTAATTTGATACCATTCCGTGCCTTTTTTATCGACGCCCAATATGCCGATATGCCCTACGCTTTGATGGGCGCAGCCATTCATGCAGCCCGACATGTTGATTTTGAGTTCGCCGATGTCGTGGATGTAATCGATGTCGTCTAAAACCTGGTTGATTTCTTTGGCGACACCAATTGAACCTGCGTTAGCTAACGAACAGAAATCGAGGCCGGGGCAGCAGATTATGTCGGTAACAGTGCCGATGTTGGGCGTAGCCAGTTTTAATTGGTCGAGCTGTTGCCAGAGCAGAAATAAATCGGCCTGTTTAATATCGGCAAACACGAGGTTTTGCCGATGCGTTACGCGGATTTCACCGAAATTGTAGCGGTCTGCCAAGTCCGCAACGGTATCGAGTTGGGTATCGGTCATATCGCCGGGCGGGACATCGGGCGCTTTAAGCGACAAAAATACGGTGCGATAACCTGAAACCTTATGGTCGGCAGTGTTGTACTTGTACCAGGCAGCAAATGCTGCATTATCGCAGAGTTGCGCTGCAAGCGTTTCATCGTGGGCTGCCGATGCCTCGTAGGAAGGTGGCGCAAAATGGGCTTTTATGTCGTTAATCCGTTCGTCAGTAAGAATGAGTGTGTCTTTGGTCAGTTGCCATTCTTCTTCCACCTGGCGGGTAAATTCCTCGATACCGGTTTCTTTTACCAGGATTTTTATGCGCGCCTTGTATTTGTTGTCCCTTCTGCCATAAAGGTTATAAATGCGAAGGATCGCTTCCAGATAGGAAAGTAAATATTTCTTTTCCAAGAAAGGGCGAATTACGTGGCCGATCATTGGCGTTCGACCCAAGCCACCGCCGGCGAGAATCCTGAAGCCGGTTTCGCCCGCATCGTTTTTGACGATGTGGACACCGATGTCGTGTAATTGGGTTGCCGCCCTGTCGTGAGTTGCGCCGCTCACGGCAATTTTGAATTTACGGGGCAGATAATCGAATTCAGGATGTAAGGTCGTCCATTGCCGGATTATTTCGCAATAAGGACGCGGATCTTCAATTTCGTCTAAACAAACACCTGCCAAATGGTCGGTGGTTGTGTTCCGCATACAGTTGCCGCTGGTTTGGATGGCGTGCATCTGGACGCTTGCCAGTTCGGCGAGTATATCGGGCACTTCCTCTAGCTTGGGCCAGTTGAACTGGATGTTTTGGCGGGTTGTAAAGTGGCAATAACCCTTGTCGTATTTGCGGGCGATATGAGCCAGCTTTCGGATTTGAGTAGAGTTCAATAAACCGTAAGGCCCCGCGACCCTCAGCATGGGGGCGTGGGTTTGGATGTAAAGTCCGTTTCTTAAGCGTAAAGGCCGGAATTCGTCTGCACTTAACTCGCCTTTTAGAAACCGTTCGGTTTGCCGCCGGAATTGGGCGACCCGTTCGTCAACAAGTTTTTGGTCGATTTCGTTATACTGGTACATGGTGGGCTTTGAATGGCCTTTGTTCGTCGTTCATCAAGACTTTCAATAATATACTGTACGTCTTAAAATGACAAAATTTATTAGAAAGTGTTACCATAAACGGTTTGAATTTATCATTTTTTCCATAATAACAAACTATAGGTAGGGGATTGTGCTGCGATTATTATTCGTCTTGTTATTCGCGCTGTTGTTGCCGGAATTGGCAATGGCGGCTGATTTTGAAACATTGGGGTTAACGGGTACCCAGCGAGGTATTTACACGGTATTAATCTTCATCATTGCATATGGCTTTGTAATGACTGAAGAGTTCACGCATTTACGAAAATCCAAACCGGTCATTTTGGCAGCAGGCATTATTTGGGCGCATGCATCCGTTCTGGCAAGGGAAGCCGGGGTGCCTGCAGAAGAAATGCACAAGGCATTCGAATATAACCTGAAAGAGTATGCAGAGCTGATGCTGTTTTTGCTGACCGCGATGACCTATATCAATTCCATGTCTGAGCGGAACGTGTTTGAAGCCTTACGTTCCTGGTTGGTCAGGAAACAGTTCGGTTATCGCCAGCTATTTTTAATCACCGGTATTATTACCTTCTTCTTGTCTGCTGTGGCAGATAACCTGACCGCCGCGTTGCTGGTCGGTGCGGTGGTATTGGCGGTAGGTAAGGGTAATGAAAAATTTATTAGTATGGGCTTTGTTAATTTAGTTGTGGCGGCTAATGCGGGCGGTGCGTTCTGCCCATTTGGCGACATTACAACCTTGATGGTCTGGCAAGCGGAGTATGCCGAGTTTTTCGATTTCTTTAAATTGTTTATCCCATCTGTCGTTAATTACGGTATTCCCGCTGCAGTCATGTTTTTTGCTTTGCCGGATGAGCAACCGGAAGCAACCAATGAAGCAGCAGTACAGTTGAAACCCGGTGCGTTGGTCATATGCGGCTTGTTTTTAGCGACTATTGCTTCGGCAGTAAGTTTTAAGCAGGTCCTGCATTTGCCGCCTTTCATGGGTATGATGGTTGGCCTGTCGGTGTTGATGTTGTATAGCTACTATCTAAACGTACAAGCGACTCTACCTGGAGCTAAACAGGTTGATATTTATGATGATGCGCCAATCGATGTTTTTGACCGGGTGAAAGAAGCCGAATGGGATACGTTACTATTCTTCTTTGGTGTGGTGTTTGCCGTGGGTGGTTTGGGTTATATCGGCTACCTGGAATTACTCTCCGGTGCGATGTACGAGACCCTTGGTCCAACAACCTCTAACATTTTGGTGGGTTTGATTTCCGCAATTGTGGATAACATCCCAGTGATGTTTGCGGTGCTGAACATGAACCTGGATATGGATTTATACCAATGGTTGTTGGTGACTTTGACAGCCGGTGTGGGCGGATCGTTATTGTCGGTGGGTTCGGCAGCGGGTGTCGCTTTGATGGGGGCATCCAACCACAGATATACTTTTTTCAGCCATCTTAAATGGACACCAGCGATTGCAGCCGGTTATGCCGGCAGTATCGTAGTTCACTATTTGATTAACGGATCATAACCGCTCAACTGCTATCGGGTAAGATCTAATCAATTTATATTGATTTTTGATCTTACCCTTTCACTCCAACCAATTTTCAAGTGGTTATCTTAAGGTTTGCTAACTTTAGTTTGGCAAATACGTGTCAAATCGAACCATAAGCGTCTTTTTTCCCGATGTTTTTGAGGGTATTTTTATGGTTTCAGTCAACAGAAGAGAAATTCAATGACGGATAAAACGGTTCTTAGCCAATCCTTGTTCAACCGGCGAATGCTGATTTGCGTCTTTACCGGCTTCAGTTCCGGTTTGCCGTTATATATCCTTATCAGTCTAGTGCCGGCCTGGTTACGTTCCGAAGGCGTCGACCTCAAGTCGATTGGATTATTT
>JBGAWU010000061.1:5606-9592 GCA_044227425.1 Methyloglobulus sp. | reverse complement strand
TTATCACATAACACACCGGTTTTGATGTGACGTGTTCTATCGCATTCCTTAACTCCCTGCCCTGTTCAGGATTGCCGCCGCTATCGACCACCGCAACGCACCGCTGCCCGACAATAAAACCGATATTGGCAATTGCACCGTGGTTTTTGCTATCAGAAAACTCTTGTATGCCCCAATGGACATAAATGTCCGGTGCAATTTCGTTAACCGATAACACAGATTCTGCCTTAAGGGACAAAGCAGAAAACAATACAAATAGTGAAAGCAGGAGTTTCATCGACAACTCTCTTGGAAACTGAATTTCATTTACTGGAAATACGGTCAATGATAATCCGCAAGGCCGCAAAACTAAACTTTATTTGGCCGTGTGCAAAATCAGACTGGAAATTGCCTATTTTTCATGCACGAATCGAATGCGGTTTTTTATCAACTCGGTTGAAATTTTTTTGCCCAATCAAACCCTTACTTTAATATATTTGGGCAAGACAGCCATCCTTCAAATCCGACGGTATCTGACGGGGTTTTAACAATCGGTCAAGGCCGTTTGAAAACAAAAAAACATCTTCCGGGAAATATTGCCTGCCCAAAGAATCAGTCTTGGCATTGGCCGGTAACCGGTAGCAACGCACATCGTCCTCGGTTTTTTTAATTTCCCCTTCAATCCTTGCCAGCAACTGCTCCACACGTGTCCGTGTCATAACAACGTTAAAGACGGAATATTGCAAAGGCAGCCCTTGTTTTTTTAAAATCCGGTGTACTTTGGACAAGCGTCTTGGGTCAGCAATATCATAAGCAATCAGATAAACATGGGGCTTATTAACCGGCATCAGTATACGGAGTGCAAAAATTGCGACAACTTACTACAAATAGAACGCACCAACAAAAATAACCTATCCTCCCGCTGACAAACCAGCTCGGCCATCTCAGCCAGGATAGTTTTTTGCTGGTAATTGAGCAACCGACCAAGCAATGCCGGATAACAATTCCAAACCAACAAATCAGTGATGTCATTTTGCAACGAAATCGAATTGTTTATGATAACCTCATCAGTAATGTCATAGCCACAATCACACAACCACTGCATCGTTTCTGCCGACAACACCGTCTTCAGGACTTGCTCGGCATAACGGAATGCGCTGGCGGCTTCGACTTGCGAAACGATATATAACTTCAAATCCTTCACGCTAATTTCACGCCAATCTGGCAACCCCAGTTTCCTTGCGGTATTCCGGGCGGCAAGCTTTTCCATTGCGCGTAACCAATCGCCATATTTGCCGATTCCATCCGGCGTTAATTGCAGATCAAGCAACCTTTGCGCCATGCTAAACTGTTGTCCGCCCGCCCCCAGCAACCTTGCCCTGATTTCCCCATTTTTCTGCAAAAAAAAGACCGGAATGCCGGCATCGGCGCAAGCCAGCAAAGCCGATAATGTCCAGTCCACAACGCCATTACAAACCACCTTGGTCAACCGCGTTAACGGGAACAGCATGTCCGCCCGTTCGGGGACAACCACTCGCAGCGCCGGAACATCCAAAACAACACGGCAACCCGGCGCACCGTCGATATACAAAGGCCGCATCAACTGACTCCCTTTTGCAGTTGCATTGCCAAAGCATAGGCATATCGGCGTAATAACCGTCTAACAGGCACAACGCGTTGCTCGTAACAGCCATAAAAAATCTGGCGGCCCGTTTTGTTCATTTGGCAACGACCCTGTTCCATGCTGAAATGCTCGGTCCTAAGTGAACGGTCACGGAACACCTGCCACACCCACTCATCCAGCCAAGGCCTCAACGGTTCCATCAAATCACAAGCCAACGACTCACGCCCAAATTTAATATCATGATAAAACCCCAACATAGGATCAAGGCCAGTTAAATGGCAAGCGCGCACGGTATCATAATGGAGCAGGGTATAGCCTAATGATAGGCAAACATTGACTGGATCCGGCGGCGGCCTTTTTTTACGCCCGATAAAATTAAGCGATGGCGCAAACAGCTGGGCATAAGCGCCAAAGAACGCGGCTGCGGCGGCGCCCTCATACCCGCGCAGCGACGCCAAATCGGGTACGACATCTGGAGCGTCCAACATTGTTAATATTCCTGACAAGCATTCAATCCCTTTCGTCATGTCGTGCCTTAAATCAAGCCGATCCTTATGCGCCCGCGACAACAACTGGCGTTGGTTGCGGATTTTAGCCAGCACCAACCATTTGGCTAAAGGCAAGCGTGTGGCTAGGTCATTTGCCATAAAGTATTGCCCGATCCGCCGCTGGGCATCACTGTGCGCCCGCCCAGACAGCATAGCCGTTGCCTCCGTATTGCGCCCAGACAGCACTAACAGCCCGATATTGTTAGAGGTCAACGCCCCCAAGATACGGCTTTCCAACTGGACATTGCCCCGAATGACCACCCGCTCAATCTGGCTTAAGGGTACAGTACCTTGCTTGCTGTCATTTTCGTACAACGCCAACGCCTGTCCATCCAGCTTTAACGCCAAATTTTTTCTGTCAAGATAAAGTGTACCCATACTAACCCACGTAAAAAAATAAGCCGTCCTGCGGCGGTACGGCCTTGCCAAGGGTCTTGACCTGATGTGCGCCGGACAACCGAACCAATAAGAAACGGTCCTCGGCATGGTCAATGACTGCGCCGATTTCCGAAAGCAAATTGCTTTTTTCTTGCGGGTTGAGATAACACTCAAATACCGATTTCTGGCCGCCGGAAGCGTAACCACGCAACACATACAGCGCGGAACGCAACCGACGGTTACAAGAAATGTCGTATGCCGCAAGATAAAGAAGCCGTTTACTCATGGCTTCACTTTACCATGGTGCAGGCAACCGGCATCGCTTCGCAAGCTTGCGGCCAGCCCACCGCACTTAACCCATAGTACCTGGCGACCGTCTTAATCCCTTCTTTATAAGGTCTCTGGTTTGAATAGCTTCGTCGTTTTTTCTCCTTAATTTCTTATAGTTGCAAATAGGGTTACCAAGTTTTTTCATGTCTTAAAAGTTAGCTCCCGTTGAGCCATTTACCAATGTGCCGGGACAGCCGTTGCAGGTCGTTAGCACAGCACAGGCGTATGTTAAGTTCCTGCGCCCGGCTGCAGCTGGCCTTGTCCAAGCGGTTGAAACTGACCAGCATGGCCTTGGCCTTTAGCCCGCCGACCAAGTCGCGCAAGCTGTCCATTTTGTACAGGATATCGGCTTCCTTGTCCATTTGATTAGTCTTGCATTCGATGATGTGCAGGCGGTTGCCCTTGAGCAAGGCCAAGTCCAGTTCGTTTCTCACTATACCGCCATTGGCTGCCTGCCGCTTGATTTCTATGTTGCGGCCTATATCTTTGATCCCGTGCTTCTGTTTTAGGCCGAGGCAGGCAACGTAGGCGTGGTGTTCCAGCCACCCGCCGTTGGTCATGAACCGTGCCGACTCGTCCGGAAAAGCCAGGATACCGCCAGCTAACCGGCACAAGCCCGCGCTTTCAAACCGGTTTAACAAGCCCATGAGTCCAGGGCGACTTAAGTGTTGGCTTTCCAGCCTCACCTTGAGCGATTTTTCGGCTTTGTAGGCCAAGTAATTGAGAGTGGCCAGTTCGTCGGCATATTTGTCCAGCCCCAGCATAAGGTCTTTTATCAATTGCCGGACGCATTCCGCTACACCTTGGATTTCTGGCATGGCAACTTCACTAGCGCCGTAGGCCATGAGGTAGTCTTTTAGTTTGAGCCGGTCGTCCAAATCTTTGCCCGGGCCTTTGGGCTGAAGCCAGATCAGGTGGTCTTGGTTGGGGTGGATGTAGTAGATGGGCGAACCGTTACTTCGGAAAGCCTCAAACGCGGCGATGGCCATGAGCTTGGTGCCGCCGGTGGCGTTGAGGGCGATTTCTTCCGCTTGGTGTTGGCACAGGATGTCCAGGGTGGTATCGGTGATGGCTTGGGCATGCCAAGGGTCTGGTATTTCTTGCCGTTCCACTGTAATTCCGCGTGG
>JBGAWU010000061.1:0-5596 GCA_044227425.1 Methyloglobulus sp. | reverse complement strand
GGTAGATGCTTTCAAGCGCGTCGGCACGTTGCTTCATGTCGGGACTGACCAGCATGACCACTTTTTGCGGCTTTAGGCTGTCGTCCAAGATCGGGGTCAGGTTGGGGATAGGTTGCTCGGAGACGAGAATGAGGTGAGTGGTGATGGTCATTGGCTTGCCTTGGTTTGCGGGTTGTCCTATTTGCTGTACGCACTTGATGTTTTATCAAATGAACACTCTGCTTTTGCAACCTTATGGTCATTCTAAACCATATTCTGTTGGCAGTTGCGGCGGCAGGTCTTTGATGCCGACACGGGCAGTTTCGGCCAGCAGCATAGGGATGAAGTGTTGCTCGAACCAGTGTTGCCATTTCTGCCAGTCCTCTTGGCTGACCGGCTTGAAGCCGTGCGCCAGGATGCTGGCATTGCGGATTTCCAGCAGGGTTTGCAGGTAGTTTTCTTGCTCAGCAATAAAGTGCGCCGCTTGATCCCGTGTTTTTTGCCCGACCAGTTTCCATGCGTCGAACAGGCCGACTTGGATCAGCCCTTTTCGATTAGGCTTAATATGCCAGCCCTCGGGTAATTGTTCCGGCTTGATGTCGCCTGTTTTGACGCCGCACTGGGTTTCCAGTAGCCATTGCGCTGTCCATTCGGTTAGCCTATAGGCGCGGGCGACGGCATCGTCGTAACGGCCTTGGGCGGCGCGGCGCATGGCGTTGAGGTAAAGGTCTAGCAATTTGCTGGGTACACCTTTTCCGGTGTGGCAGTCGTTGATGCGCTTAGCGGTGTTTAAGTAGGCTTTTTTGTAAGTGTCAGGCAAATTTGGCGCATAATTTTCCAGTATGCCCGAGGCGGTTTGGTGATCAAAGTTGTCCCAGGCGGCGAAGGCGCGGCTCAACTCCCGGAAGCGGGTGTACTGTCCGCGCAGTTCCGGGTGTTTCGGCGGGCTGAGTTGGCGCAGGCCGGCCTCGGCCTCACTGTAGGCGAAGCGTTGCCATGCGCCAAGGTAGGGGACTATTTGGCGCTGGTGGCGGATGCGCTCCACAGCGGCATCAGCGGAGTATTGGGAACCGTCCTGCACTTTGATCAAATCGCTGCGGCTACCCGCGATGTATTTCAGTTCCACATCCGGGTATTCCAGCGCGGCCAGTATCAAACCCGCGCCCATGGATTTGGTGCCGCCGGTGTAGTCGGCGACTACTTTGCCTTCAGGCCATCTGGCCTTGCATTCGATAATGACGCGGTGGCAGTCGGCGACGATTTGGTCGAGGTCGTCCGCTGAGGTCAATTGGTGTTGCGGCTTGCCGTCCGCATTAGCGGGCAACGTGTAGCCGATTTGGTATTGCCCCGGTGTCAATCCGGTTTGTGTTGGGATGTTGGGCAAGGTCGGTTTGTCGTCGCTTGGGTTCGCCTTGACGCAATTGCTCACCCCGCTAATCTGGATGTCAGATCCAGATCTGCCCGTGGCTGGATCCTTGCCAGTGCAGATAAAAAAGACGTAATCGGGCTGGATTTCCCGGATGGCAGTGACAATCGGCTGATGGCTGCCACCGACGGTGAGTATGAGGGTGGTATGGGTCATGGGTTACCTATTTCTTTAAGGTATTTGACTACTTTTTGGCTGCGTTCTTTAAGTTTGAGCTTTTGTTTGTTTTCCCCGGTAAAATCCGGCATCCATTTGCCTGTCTTTTCCATCAAAGCTCTCACATTTTGCGCCACTATTTTTATATCATCCCCTTGCCAACGGCCTTTTTCCAACTCCTGCAATAAGCGGGTATCATGTTCTTGGGCAGGTATCGTCTTTAAGAATGCTTCGATTTCTGATTCTAACGGACTTAGGCTGGCCAACCGTTGTCGCTCGGCGACTTGTTGTTGGCGCAAGGCTTCGGCTGCCGCTTCCTCGGCTTTGTGCTTTTGTTCCAATTCACGTTGGCGTTGTTCGGCTCCCTGACGACGCTGTTCTTCCAGCAATGCTAAGTTTGCTTCAAGTTCTTTGCGTTGTTTACTGAATTCAGCTTGTTGCAAGGCATTCTGTTCAGCCCATTTTTTGGCTTGAATGTGTTGTCCATGGCAAATGTCCGCTAATTCTTGGCATTCTACCTTTCCAGTTGTTTCCGTTTGAATTTCCACCAATAACCAACCAAATGGCAGTAAGCCAGTACGCTGCTTGGGTTGGCTTGCCGCGAGCCATAGCGTTTTCGTTTCTGGTTGGTATTCAGGCGTACCTTTGAGTATTTTGATATGCTTTACGCCATCAATAGTGACAGATTCGGCACCGGAATGTCGGCCAACCCGAAGAAGGAACACTTCTCCTTTCAATATTTTGTCAGTTAATTTTTGCAGCAGCCTTTGGATGGATTTGTCCCATTCTTGATCCAAAAACCCTCGTTCACGCATGATGTTAAGCTCAGATTTCAGTTTGGGCAGATAAAATCCACTGCAATATTTGGCGATTTGCTCAATAGTAAACCTTAAGTTTGAGTTAGGCATTTTTGAATTCTGCGTCAGGCTATCCAACCGTTGTAGGTTTAGTTGTCCACGAAAAGACCGATAATGCAATGCCGGAACGCATTCCAGCAACTTGCAAAGATTCTCGTTTTTTTCGGCTTGGCTATAAATTTCGTTACCTACTTTATCGCGTTTCAACATCTTTTTGCGATTTACGGACACTAACACTTGTGCGGAAGGCAACTGTTCCTGACTGCACCATTCAGCATCGCTAATTTGCAGCAAGCGTAAAGGGTCAAGCTCGAATTTGCCTGATTGGAATTCAAATAACCTTTGTTGGAGTTCTTTATGGTTTTCCTTGCGGCTTTTTCCAGTTCGATCACCTTCAATTTGTTTTAAAGATTGCTTGCTATTTTTGTGACTTAATAGTGCAGTTCGTATTGCCCCTTTAACCGAAGAGCCAAAAAGCACGGGTTGTCGAGTCACCGGATTGTAAGCCGTGCGGTCAATTTCCAGTTTGTTGATAACACCTTTGCCGTCACCCTCCCGGTTAGTGGTTTGGCCTACCCGCTTGCCGTAAAACTCGGCAACACCGCCCAACACGGGTATGGCGTTAATCGTCCACGGTTTTAATTTGCCGCGCCGTTCGTAGAAGAATTTTTGTACTGACTTGAGCATTTCTTCATTCGCCGGTTTGTTGACGATTTTCATCAGATCATTCCGGTCGTTGTCCGTGAAAGCCAAAACCGCCGCCGAAGTACCGAATTCGTACAAAGTACCGTTATCAATCACATAATTGGTCGGTTCATAGCTATCGCCCGTGCCGATATGGATAGGAGACAATGTCGTGTATTTCAAGGTGTAATGCTGCAAAAAGTGGTTCATACCTGCTCCTGATAATCCATATGGATGGGGATAACCGGCGCATAGCCTTGGTGGACGGTTTCGCGCAAGGTTTTCGACAACTGCCCGTTGCCACCAATGCCTTGGCCAATGTAACCTGCCGCTGGCGGCGCGGTGCTGAACACGGCGGCAGTTTGCGCCAGCAAGACCGGGTTTTTGAAAGGCTTGCCTTCGCGGTGGACGGCGATGTCGCCATGCCTACCGAAACCAGTAAAGGGGCTGGTAATAACTGCATTCGCCGTCGAAGCCTAAGCCTTGCGGCGCGCACGGGGCGAGCGTCAGGCAGGCATTGGCGTTGGCTTGCCTCGGCAGGGGGTACGGCTGAAAGCCCATGACCTCAAATTTGCCAAGGCCGATGCTGGCATCCTTGCCGTAACCGAACAGGCCGACATCTTTTAGGCATTGTTCGCAGTCTTCTGCATTCAAACGTGCGCTGTCCAGTGCCAAGTACAACGACCAGCATAATCCCGGCACAAACCATTCCTGTTTGACACTGTAGGGTGCAAAACCGCCTTCGCCCGTGGTGTTGGTGTAACGGTTGATGGTGTTGTGCGGTTGCGGGTGCATTTCACTTAGGGTGTAACTGCTTGTTCGTGGCACGGGCGCCGTTCCCTCAGTAACCGCTGTGGCAATGATTTTATTGTTGACGGCGTAGTGCAGCCAGCTTCGCACTGGCGTTTCAATTTTTTCTTCCGGTAGCCACTGTAATTTTTTGATAGCTTTGCGGTCGGCGTCCTCAAGCAGGTCGTAGTGGGTGCTTGGCAATTTCGGCAAGGGCAAATAGCCTTTTGGGAAGGCATCGGACACGACCAAGAACGGCTTGTTTTCGGCGTAGCCTTGCAGCAGTTCGCCAAGGGAGTTTTCGCCGAACCGGTTGCGGATGGCCCAACACACTTGCCCAAATAGGGTATCGCCTTTCAGCGGCGTGGCGAAAGCGGACAGAGGCCTGATTTGTGCGTGATAGCTTTGCATCACGCCACCTCAACCTTGTTCATGTCCAATTGATTTAACCGAGTTTGGAAATCGGTACCGTCCAGTGTTAAATCGCGGAATGCGATTTTGCCATAGCCACGAGAGCCTGATCCCCCCAAGCCGGTGTATTCCAGCAACTTCAGGCCAATCAACAGCATTTGCGTCAAGTCTTCATTATCATGGATGCGCAATGTGAGCTTGAAATCGAAAAGCGCCGTGGCCGGGACGCGCTCGGTGTTGCGCGGATGTTCCGCTGTACCCCGGATGCGGTCGATCATGTTTTCCATTTTGGTTTCGGTCAGCAGCAGGGTCTTGTCGTCCATCGTTTTCACCCATTCTGGGGCGAGAGGGCAGTCCCAAAAGGCAAGGCGGCTGGGGCCGATTTCTTTTATCAACAATTCATCATTTTTGCTATCAGATGCACCGCCAAATAGTTTAAGTATATTTTTTGCCCTTTCTTTAACATCTTCGCGGCATAGCGAAATATCGCTAAAGTTAAGTGGTTTACCTTGTTGATCGTCTTTTCTACCCTGCAAGCTTACGACTCCCAAGTGCCACTCCAGCAAGCTCCGCATCTTGCCCTTGATGCTGGAGCCGGGGATGTAGGGTTGTTGGGTAATCGGGTTCTTGATGACCGGGTTGTCGGTGCCGCCGATGTGGATTTCGGTGTTGCCGCTGCCGATGTGCAGGCCACTCAACAGTTCGATTTGACCGCTGAGTTTTTGGATATTGGTGAGTTTCATTGGTTGATCTCCTGATTAATTAGGCCGTTCTTGTTTGTAAAAGCCCATGAAGGCTTCCATAAACAATTTGAAGCGATGCAGGGTTTCCGCGCAGACCACCTGCTTTAAGCCGTTGTGAAGCAAATCCACAAAGTTTCTGTCCACTAATTTGCGGCCTTCGGCATAAGCGACTTTGGCGTTCAGCATTCGGATGAAAGGTAAGTACTCATCGAATTTTTCCGGTTTAAGCGCCACTTTGTTATCCCAAAGGATTATTTCATCGTAAAACTTCCTTAACTGTGTGGGCTTATTCCTATCCCCGCCTGCCGCTATTTTTTTTGCTGCTTCTTGGGCAACAGAGTTGTACAACTCTGGATCAAGTTTTTCGCCTGCCTTACCGATATTCATCATGCTCTCCTAGGTTTAATTTTCAGATTTTCTGTTTATTCCATGTGGGAGCGGCATCCTCGCCGCGAAATTTGGCGATTATAGCGGCGAGGATGCTGCTCCCACGAGTTTTACCGCCCCTACGAGCGTTGCTGGTATAAATGGCAAAACAGGGCCACACGATA
>JBGAWU010000060.1:0-9651 GCA_044227425.1 Methyloglobulus sp. | reverse complement strand
TGACCAATACTTTCGAAAGCAAGATTTCCGCCTCCAATAACGGCGTATCGGTAACGTACTGTAATAAACCGACCGCTTCCACCAGGGCCGTTTTGATGGTAGGCATTAAGTTTACTAATTTATTCGTCGCCCAGTTGGGTTAACAATTCCGCCTGATGTTCGCTAATCAACGGCTGTACGACTTGTTCCAAGCCGCCTTCCATGATGTCGTCCAATTTATACAGGGTCAAATTGATGCGATGGTCGGTTAACCGGCCTTGTGGATAATTGTATGTGCGGATCCGTTCGGAACGGTCGCCGCTACCGACTTGCAATTTCCGGTTCAGCGATTGTTCGGCGTGATGTTTTTCCTGCTCGGCGGCTAGTAAGCGCGACGCCAGCACTGACATGGCGCGGGCGCGGTTTTTGTGTTGCGAGCGCTCATCCTGGCATTCCACCACCATACCTGAAGGGATATGGGTAATACGGATTGCGGATTCCGTCCGGTTGACGTGCTGGCCGCCTGCGCCGGACGCGCGATAGGTGTCGATCTTTAAATCCGCTGGGTTGATGTCGATAGCGTCGGTTTCTTCTACTTCCGGCATGATGGCGACGGTGCAGGCGGAGGTATGGATGCGGCCTTGAGATTCGGTTTCCGGTACCCGTTGGACGCGGTGGGTGCCGGATTCGAATTTGAGCTGCGAATACACGTCGCGTCCGGAGACGCGCAAAATAACTTCCTTATAACCGCCGTGCTCACCGAAACTTTCGCTGATGATTTCGGTTTGCCAGCCTTTCCGTTCGGCATACCGTTGGTACATACGGGCCAAATCGCCCGAAAAAATCGCCGCCTCATCGCCGCCCGTGCCAGCCCTGACTTCCAGGAAGATGTTACGGGTGTCATTGGGGTCTTTGGGTAATAACAGAATTTGCAATTCGTTTTCAATGGCTTCGATTATCTTTTCGGCATCTGCAATTTCTTCCTTGGCAAGTTCGCGCAACTCCAGGTCGGAGTCATTCGCCATTTCCATAGCCGATTTTTTTTGCCCAATCGCTTCGGCTCGTTTTTTGTAGCATTCCACGAGCGGCGTAATTTGTGCGTACTCCTGGCTTAACGCCCTGAATTTATTTTGGTTATTCTGGGTTTCAGGTTCAGAGAGCAGGGCGGCGATTTCGTCGTAACGCTCGCATAGCGATTCAAGTTTATGTTCGATGGAAGGCTTCATCGTGTGGATACTGATTTTAAGAAACGGAATATTTTAACAAAAAGATAAGAAACGAAAGCTGAAAATGTTAGCATTCTTAGTTTATGCGAAAATGCCATTTTGATATCGGCTTTGTAAATTGAAATGGTTCGCTTTCAAGCCTCACTCGAAGCAAATTAAGTGCTAAGTATCTGGTTTTTTGTTTAATATAATGACGCCCGCTTGATGCGGGACGCCATTTCATCAAATCCGGAATTTTGTTAACTTTAACATTCTTGTAATACTCTGTATTGCATATTGGTTGCCTTTCCACGGCAGGGTTATTTTATGAAAAAACTTCAGTATTCCATTTTATTGTTTATCGTAATTGGCTTTGTCGCGCTTAAATTTATGGGTCATTATCATAAAGATGATGACAAACTTACCAAATCTGCGAAAGCCTATATTAATCTCGTGGTTCCCGAAATATTACAAACTTGGTCGCCGGAAAAACTTCAGAAACAAGCATCTCCCCGATTAATCGAGTTTATAAAATTAAATGCGAGTTACACGCATAGATATGAAGAGCTTAAAAAAATGGGGGCGCTTCGCAATATGTCCATTGATTCTGGCAGTATTTACAAGGTAAAAACGATCAACAACACGACCGAAACATTAGGTAATTTCAAATTGCATGCAGATTTCGAGAAAGTCAGTGCAACCGTAACCGTTCGATTGATTTTTGTTGACGACCAGTGGAAGATTTTGGGATTTGAGGTCATTACGCCCATACCTCTGAGGTGATTTTATACGAATCGCATTGACTACGGTAAACAGGACATCAATGTCAGTGATTGTCGGGCTTTGCGGCAAATAAATATTACTTGCCCCATGCCATCCTGCCAAACTAAAAGCACACAGGTTTTGTGCATTGCCAGTGGGCTTTCTAGCTATTTATTGAGTTTAAATATCTCATGCGCTGCAGCAATCAAGTCGTGACGTTCGTTGGCGGCGGCGTCGCGTATTTGGGCGCTTGGCGTATGGATCAATTTATTGGTAAGGTTATGCGCCAAACGGGTGAGCGCATCTTCGGGGTTTGCGCCGTTTTTGAGATGCGCCAGGGCTTTTTGCAGGGCTTCATCGCGGACTTGTTCAGCCTGCATCCGGTAATTGCGAATCGTATGATGGGCATTTTGGGCGCGTAACCACGATAAAAAGTGATCGACTTGGGTATCGATGATTTCTTCGGCCTGTTCGGCGGCACGGCGGCGTGAATCCATGTTTTGGTCGATGGTGTTTTTCAGGTCGTCAACCGTATAAAGATAAACATCTTTAAGCTGCTCGACTTCAGGTTCTATATCGCGGGGAACCGCAAGGTCAACCATAAACATCGGTTTGTAACGCCGTTTCTTTAAGGCGCTTTCAACGCTGCCTTTGCCGAGTATAGGAAGCTGGCTTGCCGTAGACGAAATCACAATATCGGCTTCCGGTAAGTATTGGGGCAGTTCGGATAAAGCAATCGCTTGGCCGTTAAAGAATTCCGCCAGCACTTCCGCTTTGGCTTGGGTGCGGTTGGCAATGATGATCCGGCCAATACCTTGCTGCTTTAAATGTCGTGCGGTTAGTTCTATGGTTTCGCCCGCACCGATTAGTACGGCGGTTTGATCTTTCAATTTGTCGAAGATTTGCTGGGCGAGCTGGACGGCAGCAAATGCCACGGAAACCGGACTCGAACCGATGGCGGTATCGGTGCGTACCTTCTTGGCGGCGGAGAAGGTTTGTTGAAACAATTTACCCAAGTGCTTACCAAGTGTTCCGGCTTCGCAAGCGGTTTGGTACGCGGATTTCATCTGTCCCAAAATCTGGGGTTCGCCTAATATTAGCGAGTCCAGGCCGCAGGCGACGCGGAACATGTGGCGGATTAATTGATTGTCGGCATGGGTATACAGATAAGGTTTGAGGGTTAGTGCGTCGATTTCTTTGGTTTCGGCAACCCAATCAATCAGGAATTGTTCGTTTGAGGTTGTTGCAGTGCAATAAAATTCAGTGCGGTTGCACGTCGAAAGTATTGCAACCTCGTTGATTTCGTGGACTTTCCTAAGTTCCTTAAGGGCGCTGTAAACACTTTCGGAAGAAAACGACAGGCGTTCCCGAATCGCAAGCGGTGCTGTATTATGGTTGACCCCGACTGATAAAAGTGTCATGACATGTATAAAATAACCATGCTAAAGATTGTACCAGATTTGTAGGGGATCGTTGGATAGGGTCGCGCTGTTCAAGCGGAATCAGTAGCAAAAATGTGAACCTAGGCACTAAAAACAGTGAAAATTTTTATAGGAGTTGGGCTGAAACTAGAAAAAATGGTGGGTGCAAAGCGGAAATAGGCTGTTAGTGCGAAAAGGAATATCCGGCTGCTTTGCTTTTGGTGGAGTGATTAAAATTTTATTAAAATAAATATATAAAACAATTGGATGGTAATTTTGTTCCAGGTCTTTTAAGTGTCTTGCCGGGTTCTTTTGCCAGGTAAATAAAATTTACAATCTGAACCGATTAGTTTTTTCTGATAATCTATGCGTAATGTATTATGAATTGTGGATAGGAATATCTGTGTCAATTTTGAGATTATTTCCGGTTTTTTGCATCTTTTTCCTTTACGGTTGCGCAACTGGGCCGGAACAGGCGATAGAACCAAAACCTCTGGAAAAAAGTGTCCATTTGGACAAGCCATCGGCAAAATATAATGGAAAAGATGAGAAGGATTCTTTAAGTCCAGACGTCTTATTTATGCTATTGACCGCAGAACTGGCAGGTCAGCGCGGTCAGTACGACATTGCTATGGAAGGGTATTTGGAAGCGGCAAAGAGGGTGCATGATCCGAGGCTGACCGAAAGGGCGGCAATGATTGCCATGTACATGAAAGACAGCAATAGGACGAGTGAAGCCGTATCCTTATGGCTGAAGCAAGATCCTGATAACCTGACCGCGTTGAAGATTTCAGCACTTGCGGCTTTAAAAACCAGGGATAAGCAACGGGCTGTCGATCAATTAAGTGTGTTATTGCAAAAAGATACTGCCGGATTTGAAAAGTCCATATTCGAATTAGCCAGCGCTTTACAAAAAGAGGGCGATGTTGCATTTGTCTATGATGTATTGGACGCACTGGCTGTCAAACATCCTACTCAGGCATCAATATTTTTTATTCAAGCCTTGCTGGCTTCGGATATGAAAAATAAGGGCTTGGCGGAGTCCAAAATTGAACAAGCTTTGCGTTTGCAGCCAGATTGGGATAAGGCACTCATTTTACAAGCCCAAATGGCGATGTATTCTGAGGATTATGTACATGCGGAGGCGTTATTAAAAAATGCGTCCATCAAATATCCGGAAAACGGCAAATTTAAAAAACTGCTGGCTCAAGTTCTGATTAAGTCGGGTAAATACGAAGAAGCCGGGGGCGTTTATGAGACGCTAGTTGCGGCGAACCCTAAAGACAATGAAAGCTGGTTTTCATTGGCATTGGTCCATTTGCAGCTAGAGCGCGATAGTAAAGCGGAAGATATTTTTAAGGACTTGCTGGAAGATACGGAATGGCGCAACCAAGCGAGTTTCTATCTGGGAAAAATAGAAGAGAAACGAAATAATTCGGAAAAAGCAATAGCTTGGTTCGATAAAGTCACCGAAGGCCCGTTTGCGTTTGAAGCGGCTGTCACAGCGATTTCATTGCTTGCCAAGGATAAACAATACGAAAGTGCAGTTGAACGCTTACAGTTATTGCCGGCAAAATTTCCAAAACAAAAGCCCCGTATTGTTCTGATCGAAGCCGAACTGTACAGCCAGCAAAAACAGTACGACAAAGCGTTTAATATTTTAACCAATGAATTAAACAACTACCCGGATCAGGAAGATTTGCTTTATTCCCGCGCCTTAATGGCGGACAGGATGAATAAACTCGATGTCATGGAAGCGGATTTGCAAAAGATCTTGGCTAAATCGCCTGACAATCCAGAAGCGCTCAATGCGCTAGGTTATGCCTTGGCGGATAAAACTACGCGCTATGCAGAAGCGGAACGTTACTTAATCCATGCGTTGCGCTTGAAGCCGGATGAAGCTGTTATCTTGGACAGTTATGGTTGGTTGAAATACAAAATGGGCAATAACCAAGAGGCGCTGGTTTTGTTGCGTCGTGCGTACGACAAGCAGCCCGAAAACGAAATTGCCGCGCATTTGGTTGAAGTGCTTTTGGTGTCTGGAAGGCAAGAAGAAGCCAAAAAGCTGTACGAAAAGGCGATCGATGAAGCGCCAGGCGATATTTATCTTCTCAATGTCAAAGATAAGTTCCTGAATTCGAAATAATACCCCGTCCATAAACGTGTCTTGTCAGCTTGCAAAACGAGTCTGTATGGCTTGCGTCGTGCTTATGCTAACCGCTTGCGCCAGTGTGCCTCCGGTACCGGATGGTTTATATTCGCGTACTGTACGGAGCCATCTTTACGGCCTGAAGGCGTGGCGTCTGGAAGGGAGGGTAGCGGTTGCGTCGCCAAGCGATTCATGGACTGCGAATATCGATTGGGGGCATCTACCTGAGGCGGATAAAATTAGATTGTCAGGTCCTTTAGGCCAAGGCGCTGTCGCTATCGAATTGGATGATAAAAGCGTCAAAATTGACAGGGGCGGCGGCAATGTCCAATCATCAACCGAACCTGAAGCATTCATAAATCAACAGCTAGGATTATCTGTACCGTTGCAGTCGCTCCGGTTTTGGGCGGTAGGGCTTCCTGAGACGGGAAAGCCGTATCAAGAAACGGTAGATGGGTTTGTGCAAGACGGTTGGCTGGTGGCTTACAAAGAAATGCAGAAAGCAGACAATGAGACTTTGCCGCGAAAAATGGCGGTTTCCAACAACCATGTGAAGTTAAAACTGATCATCGATCAATGGGAATTGAATGGCGGAAAAATTGACTAACGAATTGGCATGGGCGGAACGTTGGCCTGCACCGGCTAAATTAAACTTGATGCTTCGTATCGTTGGGCGACGGGAGGATGGTTATCATCTGCTTCAGACTGTTTTTCAGTTTGTGGACTTCTGCGATTGGTTAACTTTTCATCCGTTGGCTGATGATGACGTAAGGCTTGCGAAGGTCATTCCGGGAGTTGCCGAAAACGATGATTTGACCGTCAAAGCCGCAAGGTTATTGAAGGCCGAAACCGGTTGTAAACTAGGTGTACAAATTGAAGTTGAAAAAAACCTGCCCATGGGTGGTGGATTGGGTGGAGGCAGTTCCGATGCGGCTACAACTTTACTAGTGCTGAACAAACTTTGGAATCTCGGGCTTTCCGATGAGAAATTGCTTACGATGGGGCTGTCCTTGGGGGCGGATGTTCCGGTATTTGTGTTCGGGCATGCTTCTTGGGGGGAAGGTGTTGGGGAGATATTGAGAAGTATTGTTGTTCAAGAACAATGGGTTGTGATTCTGAAGCCGGATTGTCATGTGGATACAAAAGAAATTTTTTCAGCTAAAGATTTGACACGTAATAGTAAATCCATCACAATGCCTGATTTTATAGAGGGCGATAACAGAAACGATTGTCTTCCGGTTGTAAGTCAGCGATATGAGTCAGTTAAATTAGCGTTGCAGGCGCTTTCTGTATTCTCAGAGGCAAGGTTGACAGGAACGGGAGCATGTGTTTTTGCTCAATTTGATTCGTACGCAGGCGCTAACGAAGCCTATCAAAAGCTGAAAAGCGAATGAGTTAAAAAGCTCAATATGCGCTTGGGAATGGCGACAGTTGGGCGGTTTAGCGATGGTGAAATTGCAGTAGAAATAGAAGAAAACGTCCGCGGGAAAGACGTATTCGTGATACAGCCGACATGCTCGCCCACCAATGAAAACTTGATGGAGCTGTTGGTGATGATGGATGCGCTTAAGCGTGCGTCCGCGGCTAGAATAACAGCAGTAATGCCGTACTACGGATATGCAAGGCAAGATCGACGGTCTCGGTCCGCGAGGGTTCCCATTAGCGCAAAACTGGTGGCTCAGATGATAGGTCAGGCCGGTGCGAACCGTGTGTTGACCGTTGACTTGCATGCTGATCAAATTCAAGGTTTTTTTGATATTCCGGTAGATAATGTCTATGCGTCCCCGCTTTTGCTTGGTGATGTGTGGCGGCAGCAGTACAAGGATCTTATCGTCTGCATATTATCGGCGATGTGGAAGGGCGTACCTGTGTATTGATTGATGATTTGGTTGATACGGCAGGAACCTTGTGTCATGCCGCGACTGCACTAAAAGCGCACGGTGCAGTAAAAGTAGTGGCTTACTGTACACATGCCGTGCTGTCGGGTTCTGCGCTGAAAAATATTAATGGGTCGGTATTGGATGAGTTGGTGGTGACCGACACGATTCCGTTGAGCGAAGAAGGGCAGAAATCAGCAAGGATAAGGCAGTTAACTGTTGCCGAAATGTTAGCAGAGACAATTAGGCGTATTGCTGCTGGAGAATCAGTGAGTTCGCTGTATGTCGATTGATTGTAGAATTGAAAGTTTTTAAGGGCGCCCGAAGGTGCGAGGTTAAATAGTTATGTCAAATGTTTTTGAATTCGTTGCAGAAAGCCGGGTTCGTGCGGGGTCTACGGCTGCGCGTGGTGTGCGTCGGGCGGGAATGGTTCCTGCTGTAATATACGGGGGGCATGTTGAGCCGAAAATGCTGGTGTTGAGCCACAATGAAGTTGTTAAGCATCTTGAGCATGAAGCAGTTTATTCGCACGTGCTTGATGTAACGATCGACGGAAAAACTGAGAAAGCTATTTTAAAAGGCGTTCAGAGAAATCCGGCAAAAGTTCAGGTAATGCATTTGGATTTTCTTAGGGTAAGCATGTCCGAACTGATTAAGGTTCACGTGCCGCTTCATTTTGTTAATGAATCAACTTCTGTTGGCGGAAAAAAAGGCGGTATTTCTACACACTCCATGGTGGATGTTGAGGTGACTTGTTTGCCTTCGGCTTTGCCTGAGTATATTGAAGTTAACCTGACGAATCTGGATATTGGCGAAACAATCCATTTATCTGACTTGGTATTGCCTGCTGGCGTGGAAATCGTCGCCCTTTATCAAGGGGTTGAGCATGATTTGCCGGTAGTTTCGATGATGCCTTCGAAAGCAAGCAAAGAAGATAGTGAAGCTGCGAATGAAAAATGATTTAGCTAGGGTTTCATGATTAAGCTTATCGTTGGTTTGGGGAATCCAGGTCAGCAATATGAAAAAACCCGGCATAATGCCGGGTTTTTGTTTTTAGACAGTCTGGCTTCGGAGCGTTATTCGGCCTGGTCGAGTAAGCCGGAATTCCAAGGTGTCATGTCGACCATTAATATTGCCGATGAAAAAATATTGCTGTTAAAGCCGCAATCTTTTATGAACAGGAGTGGCTTTTCGGTAGGTAAGGTTGTCCGGTACTATAAGCTGGCTTCGGATGAAATACTTGTTGTCCATGATGAATTGGATTTTAAAGCGGGCGTAGTTAGGCTGAAAAAGGACGGCGGTCATGCGGGACATAATGGGTTGAGGGATATCATCTCTCATCTGGGGGCAAAGGATTTTTATCGCTTGAGGTTGGGTATAGGGCGTCCGAACCCGGGAGTGGTGGTGGCGGATTATGTGTTGTCCGCTCCGGCTAATAGCGAATGGCAGCTTCTGCTGTCGGCGATTAGCGCTGGGAAAAGCTATATTGATCGAATGGTTGTCGGTGACATGCAGGCTGTGATGAATAGCCTGAATATGACATAGTTGGTTTAGGGGTGGCGATTTTGACGGGATTGAGTCAGCCAAATAAAGTTACTGCATTAGTAGAATGATTGATAGAAGAAAAATAGGTTTATCTGCTTGACACTAGGTGTTTAATAAAAGATAATGCTTGGTTTACGCAATACTGGAGAGGTTCCCGAGCGGCCAAAGGGATCAGACTGTAAATCTGCCGGCTCTGCCTTCGGAGGTTCGAATCCTCCCCTCTCCACCATCTTTAAATAAAGCTATTCTGCGGGTGTAGTTCAATGGTAGAACTCCAGCCTTCCAAGCTGATCACGTGGGTTCGATTCCCATCACCCGCTCCAACTCATCATCTTGCCCATATAGCTCAGGAGGTAGAGCACTTCCTTGGTAAGGAAGAGGTCACCGGTTCAAATCCGGTTATGGGCTCCATGATGATTCGGTGTAGGAAAGGAATGTTTTAGTTTTTATTAAAACAATTTCTTGCTTATGGGCTTTTTTAATATATAATTGTGTGTTCTTTGGGTTGCCTGAAACAGGTCAGTAGTTCAATTGGTAGAATGGCGGTCTCCAAAACCGTTGGTTGGGGGTTCGAGACCCTCCTGGCCTGCCACCCGGGTAAAAGAAGAAATACAATAAATTACCTACTTTCTTAGTCCACAATAGCATGAATACACAAGCGGAAATTCCAACACCGGTTTTTGATATAGTCAAACAAGTATTTTCTGGTCTTC
>JBGAWU010000005.1:0-18652 GCA_044227425.1 Methyloglobulus sp. | reverse complement strand
TAGGCAGCAAAACCAATTTCCTGAGTTTTTGCTGGCGTGTGAAGCCGATGCCAAAGGGCGCACTGGTCTGGAAAAAAATCTTTATCCACAAGCCGATTTTATGCGGGCGGCGGCAAAAGCCGCCGTAACCGCCGATACCCGCGAAATAACCGGTGGGCAGTTACAAGGTGTTGAAATCGCCACGGCAATCAGGCAATTGCGAATCCGCGCCGTTGCCGATATGATAAAAACGGAGCAAACCAATTAAGGGTTGAATTATCGATTTTCCCAAAGGATTCCAAAAGGTTGTTGAAAAATATCGTAATCGCCCCACCAAGATAACTTAAATTAACTAAACCCAGAATTAAAGCCATGCCATCGTTTGATATTATTTCCGAATTTGATCCCCATGAACTCAGGAACGCGGTCGATCAAGCCAGCAAGGAAGTTAGCACCCGTTTCGACTTTAAAGGTACCGATTCCAGTTTTGAGTTGACCGAAGACAAAATCGTAATGACATCGGAATCTGTTTTCCAGCTACAGCAGATGTTCAGCGTCATTTGCGCCAAGTTAAGTCGTCGGGGTATCGATATTGCCTGTATGGAAGTCGGCGACGCCAAAGGCAGCGGTAAACTGATGCGTCAGGAAATCACCATGAAACAGGGGCTTGATAGTGCGTTAGCCAAAAAAATCGTTAAACTCATCAAAGACAAAAAGCTTAAAGTCCAAGCCGCCATCCAGGGCGACCAAGTCAGGGTTACAGGCAAAAAACGGGATGATTTGCAGGAAGTGATACAGATGTTAAGGGAAGAAAAACTGGAAATGCCCTTGCAATTTGAGAATTTTAGGGACTAAAAACTCCCATTCGTTATCAACGTATTGGGACAAGGCATTATTTCGACTTTTATCTGCCTGATTTATCGTTATATTCTAAGGCAAAGATAGAGTTATCGTTTATTTGTGCGTCACAACTTTATTGCATAGAATGGCTACAATGTAAAATTGTGGCGTTGACTAAAATGGATACTTTAGAATTTAGCGATAAGCTTTATAACTAGTCCAAATGGCGCGATCATTTGATTTCCACCGTCAAAATGTATCTCGACTGGCGAAAGCGTTACGATTTGGATAATACCAATACGTCGAATACCATCAACAATATTCTCAGTGCTCTCTCGCATGATCGGGTGACGTTGGCATTTGTGGCCGAATTTTCCCGAGGCAAGACCGAGCTGATCAATTCCCTGTTTTTTTCCCAGACCGGCGTCAAACTCTTACCCTCGTCGCCTGGCAGGACAACGATGTGTCCGACGGAAGTGTTTTTCGATCCGAACGGTTCGAGTTATATCCGATTGTTAGATATAGAAACCCGTTTTGAAGAAACATCGTTTGCGGACTTAAAGGAAGATTTAACGCGCTGGAAAAAAATCAGGCTTGATACCGATAATCCAGCCCAGATGCAAGAGGTCTTCAAAGAACTGGTCGCCACCAAAGCGGTCTCTAAAGACAAAGCGCAAGAAATGGGGTTGTTCAATGAAAGGGAAGCGGCAGAACTTGGTATTATCAATCCTGAAAGTGTCGATATTCCCGTTTGGCGGCACGCCATGATCAGTTTCCCGCACCCCTTGTTGAAAGCCGGATTATGTATTTTGGATACGCCCGGCCTAAATGCCTTAGGTAGCGAACCTGAATTGACATTGAGCATGTTGCCGAATGCACAAGCAATTATTTTCGTATTGGCTGCCGATACCGGGGTGACAAAAAGCGATATGAATATCTGGACGCGGCATGTTTGCAGCACCACCAATGCGAACAAGCAAAGTTTAGCGGTAGTGCTGAATAAAATCGACACCCTGTGGGATGAGTTCAATGGCGAAGCCAGTTACGAACAATCGATCCAGTCGCAAGTGGCCAAGACTGCGGCTATCCTACAGATTCCGCAAGAGTTAATCTTTCCGGTATCGGGAAAACAATCCTTGCTCGCCAAATTAAAGCACGATGACAAGCTGTTAGACCATAGCCGCATCAGTCCGTTGGAACACTACCTTTCGGAAAAGATCTTGAACCAAAGGCAACGGATATTGCTGGACGCAGTGTTGCGCGACATCGGTTTTTTACTGAAAGAGTCGTTCACGCTGACCGAAATCAAATACAACAACCATAACAAGCAACTTGAGGAGTTTAAAAAACTCGATTTTGAAAATAAGGATACGATTGACAAATTGACCCGTGAAACCAAGCTCCAGGAAGCCGCGTATTTCAAAAACCTCAATCATTTTAAAGAGAGCCGTGAGGTCTTCCGGGTAAAACTGCTTGCGTTGATGGAGGCACTCGAACCGGCAACGTTCAATAAAGCGATAGCAACTCACAAAGTACAAATCGACCGAAGCATCACAACGCATGGTATGAGGCAAGGGATGAAAAAGCTATTTGAAGAATTTCGGGTGTTGCTCGGTATCTGCGCCGAAAAGTCGGAAGACGCTAAATCTTACATCCTGGAAATGCACACGCAGTTCGATACCCAATTCGGCTTAAAGGAGTTAAAGCCCAGCGTATTTGAGATCGGCGACTATCTGGCGCAGTTGGAAGAATTGTTAATAATCGGTGAAGAGTTCCGTACCAGCGCCCGCACGATTATGACAGAAAAAAACCTGGTTACGCGCAAACTGTTCACGACAATGATCGCCCAGTCCCGCAAGGTATTAAATAAAACCTACATGGACGCCGTCGTGTGGGGCGAAAACGTGTTGTCGCCAATCGCGCATCAACTCATCGACCAAAAAAAGCAAATCGAAAATCGGTTGGTTATCTTACGGTCGACTGGCGAATCGAAATTAAAGGTGAAAGAAAACATGGATAAACTGGAAGTAGAACTGGTGGAACTGAGGATGCAACGCAAGGAACTCAACATCATTATCCAAAACATGCAAAAAGCCGCCGCGATTTAACCGGTTTTTTTAGAAAGCTTGTAGCGATTTGCTAAACTAAGTGCTTTTTATTAATACGTTTAACGTTTTTCATGACGGACATAGTTCCTATAGCTGTTGCGCTGTATGGTTTTACCAATGAGCAAGAACCCATCATGCAAGCGGCTTTCGCCCATGCGGACAGTTGGTCTACGCCCTGGAAAATCACTAAAACCCTTGAAGATGCGCGCGTTATTTTTGTGGATCTTGCATCTGAAGACAATTTTATAGAAATCGACAATCTGAAACGGAATCTGCCAAAAGCGGAAATTGTCGCCTTATCCGCAGTAAAGCCCCCACAAGCCAAATGGCACTTGGAACGCCAGCAGGGTGGAAAGGTGTCCATTGTCAGATTCAGCCAGTTAATTTTAAAGATTTCCCATTCGCTCAAAAAAAATACAACGGAAGCTTCCGAATCTCTATCAAGGGCGGTTATTCCGATAGCAGAATCCGTTGAGGTGACTGTGACCGAGGTTATAACTTCAATTTCGGACGATGAAGGTTTCGACCAAGAAATCGGCAATGATGTCCTGCCATTTTTCGATCAGCTGGATTCCTTGCTGGACAGTAAGCCGGTCGAAAAGCGCAAGCGATTCAATGAGATGAAATAAGTTTTCAGCAATCTCCCTATCCCGAAAGGGGAAAGGCCGTCTTCACATCAATGCGGGAGCCACTTGTACCTTCCCAGGCAGGACGTAAAAGCAACAACCCCAGCCAATGTTGGTTAACTTCAAACGGGAACGGGAAGCTTTTTCGGGTTGATATTTTGCGCTTGAATAGCGGTTTTAAACTTCGACATTTATAGTTTTTTATCTATCAGTTGCTTGGGATAATCGCTCAAAATCGTCGATTACCCGGATCTGCTTTGTCGCTGAATCCAGCCAATCCCATAATACCAGGTTCTTGTTTTCCGGCGTACAACCGGAGGCGTAGCTTTGCACGATGATTCCAGCGATGCCTTCGCTATGCAGCATGTCGGCAAGTGTCCAGGTCGGTGGATCGATTTTTTGCAAAGCTAAATCTTCCCAGGCACAAGCTAAATCCGACGTGTGCAGGGAAAGCTGCGTTAAAGTTTTAGCTTGGGTCAAGTCGACCAAAGTCATGCTCTCGATCTGATAGGCAACAATGGTCATCGGTTGGGCTTTAAAGGGAAAAGCCTGCTGCGCCTCCAGCCATGCCGTAGTCAGGTCTAACGAGGTGTACAAGGCGGGTTTGCCTGGCCGGTTAAATCGGCCACCATGTAATTTTGCACCATCGCCCGAAAGCGGCAGATGCGCCCACATAGGATGATGGGCGCGGTAGACGATGCCGTTAAACTCAGCAGGCGATACTTTCAAGCATAGCCGCCGTCGGCAATTCGGGATAGATAGGCTTTTACGGCGTCCGCGCGGCCTTCTTTTACTAAGTCTTCAGCGGTTTTATCGCCGAACGATGGTAAAGGCTGCGACCTAAACCAGGCGAAGGCACGCCCGGCGTTGCCTGACCATTCGGTAACGCGGTTGATAATTTCTACGGTGTCCCTTAACCGTGCCTGCGTCGCTTTGCTTTTCACCCGGCTGGTTTTGGATACCGAATCGCGCGATAACCCGGTCACTTCGGCGAGATCGTGTTGTGTGATGTGCAAAACTTTAGCTAAAGCGGCGGCTGCAACAAGGCCGTCGTCGTTGATGACTGCCTGTAAAAACTGGATGCTACCCATGATACTGCCTCAAAATATGTACGTTAATACGTTATTATTTTATGGCGTATTTTGGATTTATCAAGTTTCGGTGGCGTTATTTTTGCGAAAGTTTGTTTTGAGGATGCCCTGTCCAAATACGCTTTCGCAAAAATAGAGTTTCCCCGTTTGGTTCCCGCCTCGCAGCGATTGAAACGAAAAGAAACAAAATTATTGTGCGGTACGGCTACGGAGATTATGACGAAAAGGAGCGTGAGCTTTAATCAAAAAGCCCTTTCGGATTAATAATGTCAGGTAGCGGCGAATTTTGTCAGCCGCAGAGTAGGGTTCCTTTACTCTTGCAGCAGCTGCCGTATTTGGTCTTCAAGCTCAGGATGATTGCCAAAGCCACACACTCTGAGAATGCCTTGTTTATCGACCAGAATATGGGAAGGTGTACCTTTCAGGTTATAACGTTCGAAGGTTTGCGGGCGGTATTTGAGTTTTTCCAGATACGTCCTGACTTGAGAGATGATGGTATTCCGGTAAGAATCCGGTTGTCGGTCGAAATCGGGTAAATGTTCCTTGATAAAGTCGAGGATATCGGTTTCGTTCACCGCAGAATCGCGTTTGACCAGTTTATCCATCCCTAACGGAAACGGAATCCGGTAAGGTAATCGCCCGGATTCCAAGAGGTCGTGTTGGCTTAGGCTGTGGTGGGTTTCGCCAATGACTTCGCCTTTTTCGACCAGCTTTTGCAAATTTTCGAGGGTGTTTTTGTCGAAATCTTCGAACGCTGTGGCAATGCCGATGACTGTTAAGCCTTGGCTGGCATAGCGTTGGTGAAAATCGATGGCTTGGGGCAGTGCGTAGAGAAAGCAGCCGGGGCAATTGACCTGAAAAACTTCAACCAGAGTGACGTTGCCACCGGGCTGGTCGAAGTTGACAGCCCCACCTTGAACCCAATCTGAAACATCGAGTAAAGGGGCTTTCTGGCCGAGGCGGGCTTTTATCAAGATGCGTGTAGGCCTGACGAATCGGGCATTTTAGCGGTTTGGGCCAAGTTCATTTGTGCTTGCATCTGCAAGCGCCGTTGTATCTTGGCTTCCCGTTTTGCAATTAAAGCTTTTGTAGCTTCCGAACCGATGTGCTTTTCACCGCGCAGTTTTGCCAATTCTATCTGCTTTTCTCGTTCAGCAAAGCGGTGTTTTTGCCCTTCAGTATGTTTATCGAAACAATGCGGGCAACTGACCCCAATTTCGTAATACGGGCTCGCCTTGTCTGCTTCGGTTATCGGCATACGGCAGGCATGGCATTGGTTGTATTGGCCTTTTGCTAGATGGTGATTGACGGTAACGCGCTCGTCGAAAACGAAACATTCGCCTTCCCACAAGGTGTCTTGTACCGGCACTTCTTCCAGATATTTTAGGATGCCGCCTTTAAGATGGTAAACCTCATCGAATCCCTGCTCTTTCAGGAAAGCCGTGGATTTCTCGCAACGGATACCGCCAGTACAGAACATCGCGACTTTTTTGTGCTTTTCCGGGTCGAGATGGTCTTTGATGTATTGGGGAAATTCCCTAAAGCTTTCGGTGTTTGGGTTGATGGCGTTTTTAAATGTGCCGACCTGATATTCGTAGTCGTTGCGGGTATCGATCAACAATACTTCGGGGTCGGAAATCAGCTTGTTCCAGTCTTTCGGGCTGATGTAAGTACCGACGACGCGCTTCGGGTCGATGCCTTCAACGCCCATTGTCACGATTTCTTTCTTGAGTTTAACTTTGGTGCGGTTGAACGGCGAGATGTCGGTATAGGATTCTTTGTAATCGAGATCGCTTAATCGTGGGTCGGATTGCAACCACGCGATTAATGTGTCAATTGCCGCCCTGGAACCAGCAACAGTGCCGTTGATGCCTTCACTGGCAAGTAACAGGGTACCTTTAACCTGATTGCTTTCCATAACGTTAAACAACGGTTGCCGGATTTTTTCGAAATCAGGCAAGGCGACGAATTTATACAGGGCGCAGACTACAATTTGGTTCATTTTGATCTTTACTTGGAAAACTGATAATAAAACAGCACCTAAATTTAATCGATGCCCGCTTAAATTTGGGATTGCAGGTAATTTTGGATGCCGATTTTATCAATTAATTCGAATTGTGTCTCCAGCCAATCGACATGTTCTTCTTCGTTTTCAAGGATGTGCTCAAAAACTTCTCGGGAAATATAGTCTTTTATCTGTTCGCAATAAGCAATGGCTTCTCTTAGCAAGGGAATGGCTTCCAGCTCCAGCTTAAGGTCACACTTAAGCATTTCTTCCGGATTTTCCCCGATCATCAATTTGCCGAGGTTTTGCAAGTTCGGCAAGCCTTCGAGAAAAAGGATGCGCTCGATCAACTGGTCGGCGTGCTTCATCTCATCGATGGATTCGTGGTATTCCTTCTCGTTGAGCTTGTGGAAGCCCCAATTTTTGAACATCCTAGCGTGCAGGAAATACTGGTTTATCGCGGTGAGTTCGTTGGTGAGTGCTTTATTAAGGAATTCAATAACTTTGGTGTCGCCTTTCATGGGTCTATCTCGTCAAGCCAGTTAAGCTGCGAGTATAGTTGGATTTGGCGAGTTTTGCACCCTGAATTGGCTACAGGCCTGTTCGCGATTATTTAATAATGCCTTGACATGAGAGTTACATTTGCCGCAATCTCCGCCCACGCCTAGGCATTTGAATAAATCCCTGCGCGAATTAACGCCTTCGCTGATTGCCCGCTTTATTTGGGTATCCGTCACTGCTTTGCAAACGCATACGTACATTGAAAAATTCCTTAAGAACTAATTGTTATGTTAATGATAACAATTCTCATTAAAAAAGCAAGAGCAGGACAATACCTTTTTTGTTCATTGTTTAACAAAATTTATTATTTAAATGATTGTATGTAATTTTTTGCTAGAGTTAAGGTCTCTGTAAGCGAGAAAGGCTAAAAAACATGCCAATGAACAATTGTTTACGACGAGTCAATGATTTCCAACTCAAGAAAACCAACCGTTTTATTTAGCCGTTCGCGCCGGAAATTCCTAAAGGAATCATTCAATGGATTCATGTTGATGTCCATGTTGCCGTATTTAGGATTAGCGAAAGCCAAAGCCAAAGCTAATGCCCAACCCATTGCGATGCTCAGCGGGACAGAATTCGACCTGACCATCGCCAACACACTTGTTAATGTAACCGGGAAAGAACGGTTTGCCACAACCATCAACGGTTCCTTGCCCGGTCCTACATTACATTGGCGGGAAGGCGACACAATTACCCTAAGGGTAAAAAATCTGCTTTCAGAAGAAACATCCATCCATTGGCACGGAATTATCCTGCCGTATCAAATGGATGGCGCACCTAAAATCAGTTTCGACGGTATTGCTCCGGGGGAAGCCTTTACTTTCCGCTTCAAGGTTCAGCAGTCGGGGACTTACTGGTACCACTCGCATTCGGAAATGCAGGAACAAACCGGCTTGTACGGGGCGATCGTTATCGACCCCGCGACACCCGATCCGGTCAAGGCTGATAAGGATTATGTAATGGTATTGTCCGACTGGACCGATGAAGATCCGATGTCCGTGTTCACCAAGCTTAAAAAGGAAAGTGCTTACTACAATTACAATCAACCCACGGTCGTGGATTTTTTCCGTGATGTGGTGAAAGAAGGTGTATCTTCAGCTTTCGATAAGCGCCATATGTGGAACATGATGCAGATGAACCGGACTGACTTGTCGGATATTACTGCTGCAACTTATACCTATTTGGTAAACGGACATGCCAGTTCGGACGACTGGTCTGGCCTGTTCAAGCCTGGTGAACGGATTAGGCTGCGGTTTATCAATGCATCCGCCCAATCGTTTTTTGATGTCAGGATTCCCGGCCTTAAGATGACAGTGGTTTCGGCGGACGGGCAACTGGTTGAACCCGTAGAAGTCGATGAATTCCGTATTGGTTTGGCGGAAAATTACGATGTGATCATTACTCCGAAAGCTAATGTTTATACCGTTTTTGCCCAGTCTATGGACCGTAGCGGTTTTGTACGGGGAACTTTGGCAACACAGGCGGGATTGGCGGCGTCTGTGCCTGCGCTTGACAAGCCTGAACCGTTGGCGATGGGGGACATGATGGGCGCAATGGATCATGGCATGGCAGGTATAGGTCAAGCCCACATGGATCACAGTATGCACGGTATGGCGGGCATGGATATGGGTGGAAATAACAAAAAAACTGTCCCAGTCCATCATGCCAGCACTGAATTTGGTGCCAGCGTAGACATGCGGGTCGATACGCCGCGCACCAACCTTGACGATCCCGGTGTTGGTTTACGGAATAACGGCAGACGGGTGTTGACTTATGCTGACCTGCGCACGGTAGGCGGTGCGCTCGATGCCAGGCCGCCTGACCGGGAAATTGAATTGCACCTTACCGGTAATATGCTACGTTACATGTGGTCGTTTGACGGTTTGGCGTACTCCGATTCCAAGCCAATTCATTTCCGTCACGGCGAACGGTTAAGGGTGGTTTTGGTGAATGACACAATGCTGGCGCATCCAGTGCATTTACATGGCATGTGGAGTGAATTGGAAAGCGCCGACGGCGAATTTCAAGTGCGTAAGCATACCATCGTCGTGCAACCTGCGCAGCGGGTCACTTTTCTTGTCACGGCTGATGCGTTGGGGCGTTGGCCTTGGCACTGCCATCTGTTCTACCACATGCACGCGGGGATGTTCAGGGAAGTGGTGGTTTCTTGAGTTGTCCTCATGCGGCACCTATTTGGAATATCGACGAATTTAACCAGGGATTCCTTAACAGCCATCGGTTTTTTATGATGCTGATTTTCGTTGGATTAATAATAATGGGTCGAGTCACTTGGGCGGAAGGGATGGTACACGAAGCGATGGATATGAAAGCCGAAAACAATCATCACGGGATGGGGTATTCAGGGGTGATGTCCCATGGCCACGCCGATGAAGACCAAAAGAGTAATCCCAAAATAGGCGCAATAAACCCAGCCTTAGAATACAACCGGGATCCGCATAGCTATAGCGACGGCCATGATTTTGGCGATTTATCGAAGCCTATGATGGGCGATGAAGACTATCTGGCTTCTTTGATTGTTGACCGGCTGGAAGGCGTGAATGCGCGGGACAATTTCTCCATGACCTATGATTGGCAGGCCTGGTACGGGCAGGATGACGACAAGCTTGTAATCAGGGCGGAAGGCGAAATCGACCAGGGCTCATTCAAAAACGCCAGAAATGAAGCGCTTTGGGGTCATGCGATTACTGCCTTCTGGGATACGCAAACGGGTATCCGTGTCGATAGCGGCTTAGAAACAGACCGGGTTTGGGGCGCATTTGGCGTACAGGGCTTCGCGCCTTATTGGCTATATATAGAAGCTACGGGTTATGTCGGCGAAGAAGGCCGCACCGCTTTTCGCCTTGAGACTGAGTACGATTTGTACATCACCCAAAAGCTCATACTCCAACCGCGAGTCGAAACAAATTTTTACAGCGAAAGCGACCTGTCCCGTTTAGTGAGCAGCGGATTGTCGAATATCGAAGCAGGTTTACGGTTACGTTATGAATTCAGGCGAGAGTTCGCGCCTTATGTAGGTATTGAATGGGCGGATACTTTGGGAACGGCGGCGGATGTAATTCGCGCGAAAGGCAACAAACCGGAAGAAACCCGGTTCGTTGCCGGTGTGCATTTTTGGTTTTAATCGTTCAGTGTGGGCAATGAATAAAGAATCCTCTGCTGTAAAAATGACCGACGTCATGTCCATTGTTTTTATTCAGGGTGCATCGCTTCAATCGGTCTTATGAGTGCAGTTCACGATATGGTTCAAAATCGCCTGAATGTATTAACCTATAATATCCATAAGGGTTTTAGTCCGGGCAACCGGCGTTTTGTGTTGCATCAAATCCGTTCCGCACTGCATGCCGTCAATGCGGATGTATTGTTCCTGCAGGAAATGCAAGGTATGCACCTAGGCCATGAAAGGCGCATCAGCAATTGGCCGGATTGTGCTCAGTCCGAATTTCTGGCTCAGGGAGGCTGGAATTATTATGCTTACGCACAAAACGCGACATACCGTACCGGGCATCACGGCAATGCAATCTTGAGTAAATTTCCTTTAATGGGCTGGGAAAACATTAATGTTTCGCCTTTTCGGGGTGCAAGCCGCAGCTTATTGCACGGTATTATACAAACCCCGGGCTGCGTTACTCCGGTACATATCATCTGTATTCATTTCGGGCTTTTGGGGATAGAGCGCCAACGGCAGATAGCGGAGTTATGTGCACGGATCGACAGTCATGTCCCCCAGGATGCGCCATTAGTGATTGCTGGTGACTTTAATGATTGGCTTAGTCAAGCGGAGAAGCTTTTCTCCAGACATCTTGGCCTTCAGGAAGCCTACCAAAAATTGCACGGACAATGCGCGCGGACATTCCCTGCTTGGTTTCCAATGCTGGCTATGGATCGCATTTATTACCGAGGTTTGCAACCGGTTTCCTGCGAACGTTTATTACACGCCCCTTGGCCGCATTTGTCGGACCATGCGCCGTTAATCGCAACTTTTCAGTTATGAAAATACCACCCGAATTGATGACGGCGCCAAATCTGTTGACGGCATTCCGGTTGCTGTGCTCGCCCCTATTGTTATTACTGGCTTGGCAAGGAAATAAGACAGCATTTATGGTGTTACTGTCGGCTGCGTTTTTGTCGGATGCCTTGGACGGTTTCGTTGCCCGTTTATGCGGGCAGGTGAGTGAGTTCGGTGCAAAGCTTGATAGCAGGGCGGATGTTACATTATTTTCAGTGATTACCGTCAGTGTTTGGTGGCTGTGGCCGGAGATTGTGCATAATGAAGCGCTTTATGTTGTTATTGTAATCCTGTGCTATGTTTTGCCAACAGCGGTCGGTTATCTCAAATTCCACGCTGTAACCAGCTATCACACCTGGATTGTAAAGTGCGCGGTGGCTGCTGTTGCCTTATCGTTGTACGTGTTTTTTCTGGGTGGCCCGGTTTGGCCGTTCAGGCTGGCGGCGGCGATATGCGTCCTTGCCGCCATCGAAGAAATTGCCATTACCGCTGTTTCTCAAGAATTGCACAGCGATGTCCGCTCGCTTTGTGATGTCCTGAAACATTTGTCTAAGCAAAATCAGAATTAATATGGGCTGCTGTAATGAGATGCGGCTTGTTGCTGGGAAAATCCAGAAAGAAACGATCGCTGTAAATTGGCTATGGAGCCGCTACGGCAGATAAACGGTTAAAGCTGCAAGTATTACTTGTGACGTTTTTACCACTTTTACAAGGTAGGGTTTGGTTTTTTCCCGGCTTTTATCAATCGGTATTCAAAAAAATAGCGCGATAGAAAGGGTTGCTAAAATCATATTGCTATCGCGCTAGGTAGCTAAATCACAATAAAATCCGCCGCAGTGAGTGCGGGATGGCTGATTGTGCCTACCGTTGCGATTTGGATTGCTGCGACAGCGCCGTTACCATCGGCATCATAGGACAAGGTACCGGAGGCGGTATTGTAAAGGATGAAATCATTGCCATCAGCGGCGGCGCCTGTCGTACTTGCGCGAAAAATGCCTGCCGCTAATAAACCAACGGTAACTAACTTGGTAAAGACGGCATTCTCAAGTTGAAAAGCGTCGTCGACTACGCTGAAATCCGCGATAATGTCTTTGTTTGTAATGCTATTTAATGCTGTATTAAACCGGAAAAAGTCTTTACCGGCACCTCCTACCAAAACGTCATTCCCCAATCCGCCGATAAGTAAGTCGTTGCCCAGGCCGCCGTTTAATACATTGTTGCCGTTATTGCCAATTAAAGAATCGTTATAATTTGACCCAGTCACATTTTCGATATTTTTTATCAAGTCGGTTCCAGAGATGCCGCTAACGACCGTTTGGCCGGAAGCATTAACAATAGTCAAATTAAGCTGGATACCATTTGCAGCTGTGGTTGTTGCGAAGCTGTATGACAAATTGTCGATGCCTGCTCCGCCATTAATCAGATTATTGCCTACACCTGCATAGAGTACATTGTTGAGGCTGTTGCCGGTGATATTTGCCGGCCCTGCATAGGCTATGCGGCCAATCTCAACGTTTGCCGTTAGCGTATAGTTGAAAAGATAGCTGCTTACGGTATCAATTCCTCCTAGGCTGGTATTGGCATTGGTCTCGGTTACTTGATCTAATGCGTTATCCACTACATAAATATCAGAACCGTCGCCGCCGATCATCAGGTCTGCACCGATGCCGCCGTTTAGTAGATCGTTGCCGCCGTAGCCCCGTAGTGTGTCGTTGCCGCCGTTGCCGTTTAAGGTATCGTTGCCTGCATAGCTGTTGAGGATATCGGCAGAAACGGAACCGTTGATGACATCGTTGCCGGCAAACAGGTAATTAAGCAGGCCTGTTGCATTAAAGCTCAGGATGTAGTTTTTAATCGTTATAACATTATAAGTTGAACCGGAAAGGGTCAATATTTTACCGGCATTGTCGGAAAAATCGGCGGAAGTGACAGTTCCTCCGGCTACGTCGCCGGAAGCGTTATAGGTGAAACTTCCATAATAGTTTTGGATAAATGATCCGCCGACAAGCTGGATATGAGTTGCGGTCAAAATAGGTGCGGACACAAACGAAAAATCCGCATTGTCCATGTTGATATGTTTAAAAATTGTGAGAATTGCCATCGTTTTGTCCCCAATGTGAACCGAGAGGTCGATAAAAAGTCATGAAGTAAGTAAACGAATTCTTTCCTGTATAAACCATTGCTATCTTTTTGATCCCCCTCCTGTAAAAGCTAATTTTCGATTTCCTTATCCGCTTGCTTTGAATCTCGCTGGCGACATAATAGCGCTAATTTACGATAAAAGGTAATGGCGTTTATGCTGTTTAAATGTTTGTCTAAGTCACACTAAATATCAGTATATTCAGCTAATTGCTTTATTTCTGGATAGCGGAAGCAATCCGTTGTGTGGTCGTTCACCATCCCCGTCGCCTGCATGTGTGCATAGACAATCACACTGCCGACGAATTTAAATCCGCGTTTTTTCAAGTCCCGGCTGATAAGGTCGGACAGATGGGTGGATGCGGGCAGTTCACCGTGTTCATGCCAACAATTCTGGATGGGTTGTCCGTCCACAAATTGCCAGATATAACTGTCGAAGCTGCCGAATTCGTCCTGTACCTTGATAAAAGCCTGGGCATTGGTGATGGCAGAATTGATTTTCAGCCGATTTCGAACGATGGCGGGATTATTGAGCAGCCCGTTAATTTTCGCGTCATCATAACGTGCGACTTTGTCTGCGACGAAGTTGTCGAAAGCTTGCCGGTAGCCTTCCCGCTTATTCAAGATGGTTGACCAGCTTAATCCGGCTTGCGCCCCTTCCAGCACTAAAAACTCAAAAAATAAGCGGTCGTCGTGGACGGGAATCCCCCATTCATGGTCGTGGTAGTGTTCCTCATTCGGGCTGTTCATTGCCCATTTACATTTTTGTTTCATGGCAGATAGGGTGTCAACTTGAATAAGGAACGTTAATTAGGATTTAAAGCCTATTGATTATCTTAATGTTTTCTTAATCAAGACTATACTACACTCGTGGCTATCGATAAATATGTAGTAATTTAATTTTTATGAACTCCCAGCCGTTAACTGTATTCCAACTTTACAGGAAACGGATAAATTTATTTGTTATGGCTATTGTTAAAAAACTTTCTTTCTTAACCGTTGTATTGTTGTCGTTGACCCTGTTAAGCGGCTGTCAAACATTAACCCGTTATTTTGCCGGTAACGACCGCCCTCTGGCGGAAGTCCCGCAAGTCCAATTGCGGTCGGATATTGATAAGCATGAGTTCGATTTGGTCGGCAACCAGTCGTTAATCGGTGAAGTTGCTGCGGTGGAAACGCGGGAAAATGATACCCTGCCCGATGTGGCGCGTAATTTCGGTTTGGGGTACAACGATATTACGGCTGCAAATCCGGGGGTTTCCGCTTGGACGCCCAGGCCAGACAGCCGGGTACTGTTGCCGCTGCAATTCATCCTTCCCGATGCACCGCATAAAGGCATCGTGCTGAATGTCGCAAATATGCGGCTGTTTTACTACCCTAAAAAAGGATCCGATAAGGTTTATACGTACCCGGTCGGCATCGGTCGTGACGGCTGGAATACGCCGATGGGTACGACCAGCATTGCAGTTAAAACAGCAAACCCCGATTGGCATGTGCCGCCTTCGATTCACCGCGAGCATGCTGAGAAAGGCCATATTCTGCCGAGCGTTGTACGGTCAGGTCCGGATAATCCGTTAGGTTATTATGCAATGCGCCTCGCTATCGGTAGTTATCTCATTCACGGCACCAACAAGCCATTTGGCATAGGCATGCAGATTAGTCATGGCTGTATCCAGATGTATCCTGAAGATATTGAAGTCTTATTCAAAAAAGTGGCGGTGGGTACACCGGTAAAAGTGGTTCACGACCCCTATTTAACTGCGTGGGACGGCGATATGCTGTATCTTGAAGCGAATGAACCTTTGGAGAAATGGTTGGGTAGCAAAGCGCAACTGAAAAAACAAGTTTCTAAAGAGTTAACCAAGCTTGCCAAACAACATAATGTAACGGTCGATTGGGATAGGGTTGATAAGGTGATCGACCGCGCGAACGGCATTCCGACCCCCGTTTTAGTAAATAGCCCCGATATGGCGGAGATTTCCAAGTCGGCCGTTCAGTTGGCGCGTCCTGCTAAACTTTATGGTCAACCGACGACAGAAACCCTGACCGACAACGATTGGGCCATGCTGGTGGCTACCTTCGATAATGAGAATGATGCGCAAAAGCTGGCGGCTATGCTCAATCATCAAGGTCCGCCCATTCCTGCGCGCAAAGTTGAGGTGAATAATGCGTATCAGGTGGTTGCCGGCCCGTTTAAAAGCAAAAAACAGGCCAAAGAAGCAGCCAGCCGGATTCGCTTCGATTTCGAAATCGAAACGAAGTTGTTAAAACCTAAAGAAGCGCCAAAATTAAACCTTTCGAAAATCTGATCTTGCTTAGGACTTCAGAAAGGGATGTCATCATCATAATCTTCATCGAAATTGTCGCGTCCGGTTTGGGCGGGGGATGATGGCGACCCGGCCGAAGTCTGGTAGGTTTGTTGGCTTGTGCCGCCATCGTTCCGTTTGCCGACTAAATCGACAATGTTTGCATTCAGTTCCAGGCTGGTTTTCATGCTGCCATCATTGGCTTTGTATTCATTTTGGCTTAGTTCTCCGGAAACGAAGACTTGCTGGCCTTTTTTAAGGTAATTTTGCAAACTGCCCTCGGCACGCTTTCCGAATAACGCTACTCGAATCCATAAGGTCTGTTGCTTGTCGCCAAAGCCGATATTGTTGGCGACAGTGACGCTCAACACCGCCATGCCTGAAGGTGTGTAGCGCACTTCCGCATCGCGACCGACGGTGCCGGTAAAGCTGAATACATTGCTCATTTATTTCTCTGGGTTAGGTTGTTAAATAACGATTTGGGATTTATCTGATTCATAAATCCGGCAACTAAAATTACTTTAAAAATGCGCTGTAAATTTCCGTACTTTATCATTGCGTGGCGGCAACTGTTGCCGATTGTCCCCGCTTACTGTTTGTACGGCTTCCGGAATTTGCCATCATTATATAACAGGCTAGGCCGGTTAACCGGCTAGTTTTACTCAATTACCGGTTGCAAATTGGAGGGTATAATGGGAAATCATTGCGATTTTCGCAACTCATAGAGAGCGTAGGTTATCCTGGCGTATAATGTATTGCTGGAGTTCGATTGCCAAAATTGGCAAAAGAATTTCCCCAGGCTTATCCGGCAGCAAGGATGCGCTGCTGTACTTATATTTCTGGTATCCAGTTCGGGAACATTTGGATAATGTCAATGCCGAAAATGTAAGACGAACCTTAAGCGAGCGGCGGAGAGTCTTTAATGAGAGTGTCTGTTTTTAAACGAATGATCTGCTGCAGTTTTCAACGATCGTCGATTTAATATTTTATTGATTGGAGGAGCATCATGAATTTCATCCTTTTTTTAATTCCAATATCTATAATTGCCATTTTGTTTGTTGCATCCAGGCGACCCGATAAATTTGCGGTTAGCCGGAGTGGCAGTATTTCTGCACCGGCTTCAGCCGTTTTCCCGCACGTTAATAATTTAAAGAAATGGGAGAGTTGGTCACCTTGGGCTAAATTGGATCCCAATGCAAAAAATAGTTTCGAAGGGTCGGAAGAAGGTGTCGGTGCCAAAATGAGTTGGGAAGGGAATAATAAAGTCGGCGTTGGTAGCATGACTGTGATGGAAAGCCGTCCCAGCGAATACATCCAATTTAAGCTGGAGTTCCAAAAACCCATGAAAGCCACGAATACTGCGGAATTTACTTTTAGGCCCGAGGGTGACCAAACCATCGTGACCTGGAATATGAGTGGAACCAATAACTTTATGGCGAAAGTTATTGGGCTTGTTATGGATTGCGAAAAAATGGTTGGGGGGCAGTTTGAGCAAGGTTTGGCTTCCTTGAAATCCCAGGTTGAGACAAATAATTAGTAAGGTTGAATAATGACCCGGCTAGTAGCAATCTTTGATATAGGGTATTAAGAATCTCCATCAGCTAATTTGGAAAGACGTTAGTCGGTTAAACATTCGTTTAACACGTCGGTTTAAATATTTTAATTTGATTTAGTAATAATTACTGACGGTATTCAATTATCTGATGCCGTCTTTCTTTTTGCCGGATTGTAATAAAAAGTAATTCCGGTAACTTTATTTCCATAGTTTTGCACCTAACTTCAATCGCCACTTTTCGGCGTAGTCTTAGTTTTAAAAAAAGAATAAGTATTTTTACTAATATGAATTGGATGTTGTGGCCTTTATAGTTTTACAACATCAGGTTTTATGATATGGCGTTTGTTCGGTTTAGGTGGGCTTGGCTATTGTTTAAAAATAAATTATTTTGAACTCTGTCACCTTTTTTGTTGAAACTAATAATGAACTTGCAATATTGGCCTATAATTTTGCGGAATATTTAAGACGTTAGAATTAATGTAATTTTTATTTTTCATTCTCAGGAGTGTCCATGGTCGTTAAATTGCTTACAAATTCAAATGATACCTATACGGATACCGTAGGGATTGCTGACAACATTGACGCTTTGGCTGGAGATGACAAGCTTAATGGCGGATTAGGCAATGACATTTTGTTCGGCAACCTCGGCAACGATATTATCAACGGTGGTGAAGGTAATGACGCTATAACCGGCGGCGACGGAATCGACACATTAGACGGCGGTGTTGGCGACGATCAAGTGCTTGGTGGTGTCGGCGATGACTTGATCGCCGGCGGTGATGGCAATGATACCCTTACGGGGGATGACGGCAATGACCTCCTGGATGCCGGTGCGGGAATCGACCAGGTTTTTGGTAGCGCGGGTGACGATATCGCATTCGGCGGTTTGGGCAATGACACGCTTAACGGCGGTCTTGGTAATGATTATCTCTCAGGCGATTTAGATAACGATACTTTGTTCGGTGGTGCGGGTTCGGATTTTCTAGACGGCGGCGAGGGTAATGACTTTTTGTATGATACCGACAATAAGATAACTTACGGTTTGGTGGCTACCGAGCAAGATTCTATGACAGGTGGAGCCGGTAATGACACTTTCTTCGGCGGCTACGACACCATGTGGGGAAATGACGGCGACGACACCTTCAATGTTAACAACCAAGGGACGGTTTATGGAGGTATCGGTAAAGATACGATTGTCGTAACCAATACCAATTCAGCGCTCGGTTCCTGGCTGGAGGGTGGTTTGGGCGACGATACGATTGTAGCGGGGGCAGGGAACGATACGTTGTTTTCGGGGTACGGCATCGATAAGCTTACTGGGGGCAACGGTAACGACAAGTATGTCATTACCTTTGACAATATGGCGGATACGATTACCGAGCAAGTTGGTGGAGGTATTGATACCGAATACTTTA
>JBGAWU010000059.1:0-9681 GCA_044227425.1 Methyloglobulus sp. | reverse complement strand
GGAAAGAGCAATGAGACTTGCTTTAAACAGACGATCACTTTGAGAGGACACGGAAGAAGTCCCTTTAGTAGACGGTAAAGCTTATGGCGGAGAGAGAGGGATTCGAACCCTCGATGCGCTTTTGGCACATACTCCCTTAGCAGGGGAGCGCCTTCGACCTGCTCGGCCATCTCTCCTAAAACTTGTTTTACCTGTCGGAATCTGCCAATTCTGACTGCTCTTTTTTAATCCTTTCGTATATCTCTTCCCTATGCACAGAAACTTCCTTCGGCGCATTCACACCGATGCGAACCTGATTCCCTTTTACGCCAAGGACAGTAACGGTTACTTCATCGCCAATCATTAGTGTCTCTCCTACCCGACGAGTCAAGATAAGCATGGCCACTCCCTATATGTATTAAAAACCCATTGCCCATAAAGAGCATCCTACTAAGCGGAAAGATTATAACAGTTTTATATTTTAAGAAAAGCCTGAAATGCCGCTATTTCCGTGCATATAGCTCATTTTGAGAAATAATTGATTTGATGACCTGTAGTGAGCAATAAGAAAATAATGCCCATATTATTGATCAAAGTAGATTTTCAAGAAAAATGTATTTCTGAATCATTGTTATTATCATTAAAAACTATATCGGTGATTTGAAGTTAAATTTTAAATAAATCCTCATTCCGTTATTAAATAATCAGATTTGGTTTGCTCGAATTTACTTTGAAGGTGCGAAAACGAATAGCCATTTCTTATTGGACGCATAACAATAAGGCATCGGTTGAAATGGAGGTATAAGTGATTGCAATCCGAATGCAACAGGGAGAAGGGAGTGTTGGGATGTTCAAGAGACTAGTTCCTATCTTAGCTGAAAATAATCCCGAGTAGTGTTGGTTGCCCTATAAATTCTCCCTCAGCATACTCGGTTATCTCTTGTCAGATTAACGTATTAACCGAGAAAATCAACTATTTCTCCAGCCCGATAAAATCCCAGACTTTATGTGAAACCGTTGCATTTTCATATTCGGGGACAGGCGGTCCGTTCGGATAATTAAGGTTGTAGACGCTTTCAGCATCTTTCGCCAATTGGGGCATATCGAGTTTGGTATAGGCTTCCTGCATGATTTGAAGGGCGTAAGGAACGGCTGTCGTACGTTGGTATTTTTCAATAACATACGAAGCACGGTTGGCTGCAGCGACATAGGCCTTACGTTTCATGTAATAGCGGGCAACATGGACTTCGTGCATGGCAAGGTTGTTTTTCAATGCAATCATGCGTTTACGGGAGTCTTCGGCATATTTGCTGTTGGGGTATTTACGCACGAGTTCCGCAAAAATACCATAAGCGTTACGGGCATTTCCGGGGTCGCGTTGCGAAGCATCACTCGGAATAAAACGCTGTACGAAACCGATATCCCTGTTGTAATTGACTAACCCTTTTAAGTAATAAGCATAATCCACATTGGGGCTACGGGGGTTCATCTTGATAAAACGGTCGGCGGCGGCTATGGCGGAATCCGGATCGGAGTTTTTGTAGTAGGCGTAAGCGATGTCCAATTGGGTTTGTGCCGACTCCGGGCCGAACGGAAAACGCGCTTCAAGTGCTTCATAGATTTTGATAGCTTTTTCCCAGCTACCCGCATCCATTGCTTTTTTTGCGTTGGCGCGAAATTTTGCCGCATCCCAATCGATACAGCCTTTTTCGTCATCATCTTCAGCGTCTTTCCATTCTTCACATTCGTCCTGTTGGGCATCTGTTTTATCCCCTTGGACGAGATACCTTAGGCCTTCACAACCCGGTAAAGGCAAAGCTATAGCCAAGATTAATAAAATTTTAACCAATAAAAATCGCATAAGAATGACGGGACGTTGTATGATGTGGGGTTTTATTTGCCGGATTGCGTTCAGGACTGAAAAGGCTGCTTGCTGCACGAGTATAACTTATTGACGGTCTAATCAGAAGAACTTGTTATGTCGAAACTTACCGAAACCGTACCCTACGAGCTTGCAGGTATGCGCCTGGATCAGGTGCTTGCCGAGTTGTTTTCCGATTATTCGAGAAGTAAATTACAGACTTGGGTCAAAGCGGGTCGGGTTGAGGTTAACGACGCCGTAATGCTCAGTCCGAAAGTAAAACTGGACGGCGGGGAAGCTATTTCGCTCGATGCGGAAGCCGAAGCGGTTATTGAATCGGCGCCAGAGAATATTCCGCTCGATATAGTGTTCGAAGACGAAAGCTTGTTGATCGTTAACAAACCGGCAGGGCTGGTTGTGCATCCTGCCGTGGGAAATTGGCATGGTACTTTGTTGAACGCATTGCTCAACCACGATGCGAATCTGGAAACTTTGCCGAGGGCTGGTATCGTCCACAGGATAGACAAGGAAACCAGCGGGCTATTAATGATAGCCAAAACACTGCAAGCCCATAATAGCCTGACACAACAGTTACAAGAGCGGGAAATTACAAGAGAATATTTAGCGGTGACTCGCGGACGCATGACCGCCGGCGGTACGGTTGACGAACCCATCGGCAGGCATCCAACTGACCGAAAACGTTATGTAGTGCGGGAGTCCGGTAAATTTGCCGTTACCCATTACCGGGTTATGCAACGTTTTGCCCATCACACCGTGGTGCAATTAATGCTGGAAACAGGGCGCACCCATCAAATCCGGGTCCATATGGCGCACATCCGTTATCCGTTACTGGGCGACCCGGTTTATGGAGGGCGTTTTCAAATGACGCCGAATTGCAGTCCGGAACTTGAAAAGGAATTACGGAATTTTAAACGGCAGGCTTTGCACGCTGCCAAACTTGGTTTGGTGCATCCGGTAACAGAAGACTATCTCGAATGGGAGCAGCCGTTGCCTGAGGATATGGTTAGACTAATAAAAGCCTTAGCCGATAATGAACAATAATCCACATTGGTTGCAGCCGGAATGGCCTGCGCCATCGAATATCCATGCAGCGACCACGCTACGGACAGGTGGCCATAGCTTAGGCCAGTACCTTAGCCTGAATCCAGCCAGCCACGTCGGTGACAATCCCGAATTAGTAAAGAAAAACAGGCAGGCGATACGAAAAATGTTGAACCTGCCTTCAGAACCAGTATGGCTTAACCAAACACATAGCAATATTGCTATCAAAGCGGAGACCGGTCTTATCATGCCTCAAGCAGACGCTAGTTTCACCGGTCAATCGGGAGTCGTATGCACCGTAATGACTGCCGATTGTCTGCCGCTCCTCGTATGTTCATCCAATGGCGCCGAAATTGCCGCAATCCACGCCGGATGGCGAGGATTACTGGACGGCATCATAGAAAATACTGTAACCGCTTTGAAAAATAAGGATCTCTTGGTCTGGTTGGGGCCGGCGATAGGGCCTGACAAGTTTGAAGTCGGCAACGAAGTGAGAGCTGCATTTTTATCGAAATCGCCAGATTATTCGTCCGCATTTAACAAATATGCCGATGAAAAATGGTTGGCCAATATTTACACGTTGGCAAGAATTGAACTGGCCAAATTAGGCGTTGAAAAGATTTATGGCGGCAGTTTTTGTACGGTCACCGACGAGAAACGGTTTTTCTCCTTTCGCCGAGATAAGGTGACAGGGCGAATGGCGACCTTAATCTGGAGAGATTGAATTTGAATTTATTGATATTAATTATCATCTTTACCGCAATCGGCGGCATTTTAAGCGTGTTCGCAGCAGGCTTGTTCCTGTTGTTGCCTGATGGACAACGTAATCGTGTTTTGCCGCACGGCATCAGTTTTGCGATAGGGGCATTACTGTCAGTTGCATTTTGGGGGTTAATTCCCGAAGCTTTTGCCCATATCCGGCAAGAACAGTTCCAAACTTTATCGGGAACAATCTTAGCTGGAATCCTCGGTTTCTTTGTCCTCGAAAAACTGTTGATCTGGCGGCATTGCCACGTCGAAACCTGCGAAGCACATGGTGAAGACAATCATGATTATCATGACCATGGTCAACAACATGCCCATAGCCATCACGGTTTTGATAAGTCGGCCGGCACATTGATAATTCTGGGTGACGGCATCCACAATTTTGTCGATGGCGTATTGATTGCCGCCGCATTTTTGACGGACATTAAACTGGGAATCGCAACCAGCCTAGCGGTGGCAGCCCACGAAATTCCTCAGGAAGTCGGTGATTTTGCGATTTTATTGCATAGCGGATATTCGAAAAAAAAAGCCCTGGTTTACAACGTGTTGGCTAGTTTAACAACGGTGTTGGGTGGAATTTTGGCGTATTACAGTCTTGAAGATGTACGAGAAAGCCTGCCTTATTTCCTGGCATTGGCGGCCTCCAGTTTTATTTATATCGCGGTTGCCGATTTAATTCCTTCCCTGCATAAAAAGACCGATATGAAAACCTCATTACAACAGATTGCATTAATCGCCGCAGGTGTGTTGCTGATTTGTTCGTTGCATGGCTTTGCCCACGACATTTAAGGCGATAATGTAATTTTGTCCCTTTGTCTGCAATCTACAACTAAAAGAAAAATCCTCCGCCTTGGGGGATATATGCAATGAAGGCGGAGGTGAGTGAAAAATTGTCGCAGATTTGGCAAAAGTAGCGTTTTATTCGCGAAGCTCAGAAAAGACGTAGTCTTTTGCTTTTTGGGCGGTATGGCATTCGAAACAGGATTTTCCGCCATCCTTAACTAAACGGTCGGTTTTACTGTCTCCGGCAAAACCTTCAAATCCCCAACCTCCTGTAGAGGCAAATTTTGCCGCGTCCTTATGCATTACACCGACTAATTTACGCTTTCCTTCCTGAATGGTTTTATCTTTTTCTTCATAATTCAAAAGGTCGAAAACCAACACGGCTCCGTCAGCATAAGTCCCGCTTTTCAAGCCTTTCGCCGCCTTTCCGTTGGCATAAATATGATGGATGCCTTGGAAGGGGTTTTCCAAGGCATGGCCCGGCTCGATCAACATGGATTTAACATGTAGCCAATTTCTATAGCCTTCTGGAAAAGGAATGCTGTCTTCTGTCCCAGAATATCCCGCGGACGCAAAAAGCATCATTAAGCCTGCAGTAGCGGGAGCAATTTTTATTTTCATGACTTCATCTCCTGTAGTTATAAAAAGCATGGTGAATAAATAGTTTCGAAACGAAACTATTTAGTAGCTTTTTAAACCTGCTTTGGATTTTTGTCAAATCAATATTTATTCGCTATTAATATAGAAAAGATTAAATCTCTAGTTATTCATAAAAAATATATTTTTATTCAATAGGTTGAAGTCTTTTCATGGACAGCAGAGGCTCTGGCTGACTAGTTAAATGATGCTTTTTTGAATAGGCATTGGCCTAAATGAGTAAATTGGCTGAAATATGCGTAACCCATTAGTTTTCATTAACTTTAGTCTCTTCTCAGCCGTTTTGCGGTCATTGACAGAATTATCCTGCTAGCGCTGTCCTCTTCGCCCGGATTACCATGCCGCCTGATGCTATGTGCTACCGCCGCCAGCATGAACCTTGATTTCTTGCGTTGCAAACCCAAATAACACGCCTTGCCGATGTCGAACTCGCGATCAACGGTTCTGCTGACACTTGACCATTTCGGTTTTGGTGTTTTTGCCGGTCGTGTGCCACGATGGCGTATAAAGCATGGCTATGCAGCGGCAACAATAAGCATTTTGCACAGGTTAAGGTCTGGCGATTGAGATTTATTTACCACATGCGCAATAATCTTTGTGATAATTTATGAAATTGTTTGAAGAAGTTAATATTTGGGGAAAACAACCCAATGGACAAGCAGCGCGCTATCGTTGTTTTAGATTAATACTAGATGGCGGATTTTGTGTATAAAGCGCCGCTTTTTATTTGCTGCTTTTGAGACAAATAGTAATTTTGAGTATCAATTCATTCAGCCATTTTTAGAAGAATCACCTGAGAGCGATCATCGCTTTTTCCAACATTAGAAGAAGCAATTACACATTTTAAAAAACGAGTTTTAAAGAGAGACAAAATGGCCGGACACAGTAAATGGGCTAATATCAAACACCGTAAAGCAGGACAAGATGCCAAACGTGGCAAGATTTTTACCAAACTGCTGCGCGAAATCACCGTCGCGGTAAAAACCAGCGGGTCTGATGCGAGCAGTAACCCAGCCTTGCGGACAGCAACCGACAAGGCGCTGAGCAATAACATGAAGCGCGACACCATCGACAATGCCATCAAAAAAGTCTCCGGTGCGATTGGTGCGGAAAACTACGAAAACGTCCGTTACGAAGGTTACGGACCCGGCGGCACGGCGGTGATCGTCGATTGCCTGACCGACAACCGCAACCGTACCGTCGGTGAAGTCCGCCATGCCTTCAGCAAAGCGGGCGGCAATTTGGGGACGGACGGTTCGGTGGCTTATTTGTTCAGCAAGCTAGGCATCCTAAGTTACGCTCCCGGCGTGGACGAAGATACCCTGATGGAAGCCGCACTGGAAGCGGGTGCCGACGATGTAGTGACTTACGACGATGGCGCGCTGGATGTTATGACTTCGCCGGAAACCTATCTTGCTGTCAAAGAAGCTTTAGTGGCGGCAGGATTCGAGCCGGATAACGCCGAAGTCACGATGCAGGCTTCAACCCAGGCCGAACTCGATGTCGAAACCGCCGAGAAAATGCTGCGCCTGATCGAGCGCCTGGAAGACCTGGATGATGTACAGAACGTCTATTCCAATGCGGATATCAGTGATGAGATTATGGAAGGGCTTAGTTAGGATGTCTCATCTTCGATTAAGACGTTCAATCCATAGAGAAAAAAGATGTAAATGAAACAACTATTTTCAATATTCTCCAATGACAAACAATTTGACGGTATTATCGGAAATCCGCTTGCAAACCGGCTTGGCCTGCATATTTTTCGAATCTTATTGAGCGATGGCGCTAGTTTTTTTAGAAAATTGCCATTCTTTTTTCTTGAAAAAGAAGCAAGAAAATCTTTGGCAAAAGACGGTGTTATTTTTATTGAAGATTTTTTAGGCAATGCTGATTACTGTCTGGTAAGAAATGAAGTTCACCAGCAACTTGACGAATTACCAGCTGCACCTGCCAATACTGAAACGGGTTTCGGGAAAAAACTGCCTCATGATAATGGTTTTGATAGATATGATGGTGGTACTCTCAACCGGTTTGCCAATATTAAAACAGGTTCGGCTACCATGAACTGTTTTGTCCGGAATCCAAAATTGTCTCGTCTAACACTGGCTTTATTCGGGTTACTTAACCGAAGCTCAAAATATTATATCTATGAGTTACGGCACGGCGATGAATCTACAAATCCCGATATCCAAAAACAAATACACAAAGATACCTTTCACCACACCTATAAATTATGGTATTTCGTCGATGATGTTACTGAAGAAGAAGGTTTGTTTTACTATTCCAAAGGCAGTCAACGTTCCACCGTTCGTAATTTGACCTGGGAGTACCGCATGAGCCGGACAGTGAGTGCTTCGGAACATTCCAATCGGGGCGGTTCATTTCGTGCATCGGCCCAAGACTTGCAAGAAATGCAAAATCCATTACCTAGTTCAGTTAAAATACCTGCCAATACATTGGTCATCGCCGATACCAGGGGCTTTCATTGCCGGGGTATGGGGTTAGTTGGCTCGCGGCGGATTAGTATCTACGCCAATTTTAGGCCATTGGCGTTTTTGCCGATTCCTGTTTGAATAGGGTTTCGCAAGAATTGTCGCTTTTAAATAAATAAGAATTCAGCAGCCCTAATATATCAATCAAGCAAACGCAGAGATTTAATGCACTGTACGCCAGAAAATATTTGCTACTAATCTATGCGTATATTAGGTATAGACCCAGGCTCAAGACTAACAGGTTATGGCATTATCGAGGAATCGTCCCGCGGCTATCGATACGTTGCCAGCGGCAGTATAAGGGTGACAGCAGAATATTTCCCCGACCGTTTAAAACAAATTTTTGAAAATCTATTGCAAATTGTAGACAGTTACCAACCTGAACAAATGGCGATTGAGCAGGTCTTTATGCACATCAATGCAGATTCGGCTCTTAAGCTGGGGCAAGCGCGCGGCGCGGCGATCTGTGCAGTGCAAGCGGCGGGTTTGCCGGTGTTCGAGTATTCCGCAAAGCAGGTTAAGCAAGCCGTGGTCGGCAAAGGCAATGCTGCCAAATCGCAAGTTCAGCACATGGTAAAAATTCTGCTGAATATCCAGGGCGAAATGCAAATCGACGCCAGCGATGCTTTGGGCATTTGCCTGTGCCATGCCCATTACCAGCAAACGGCGATGCGGTTACAGAAAGGTTTGGCGAGATGATCGGTTTTCTGCGCGGCAAACTCATCCATAAAGCGCCGCCCTTATTGTTGCTGGATGTGCAAGGTGTGGGCTATGAAGTCGAAGCACCCATGACGACCTTTTATAACTTGCCAGCTACCGGTACGGAAATCCTGCTACATACGCATTTGGTCGTGCGGGAAGATGCCCACATCCTGTTCGGCTTTTCAACTGAAGCCGACCGGACGATGTTCAGAACCTTGATCAAGGTAAACGGTGTCGGTCCCAAACTGGCATTAACCATACTTTCCGGCCAGACGGCCGAAGAATTCCATCGCTGTATCTATAATAACGATACCCAAGCTTTGGTGCGTTTGCCGGGCGTCGGCAAAAAAACCGCCGAACGCTTGGTGATCGAAATGCGCGACCGCTTGCCCGATTTGGGTGATGGCGGCGATTCCGCGTTACAACCGGTGGTGACGATGCAGAATTTGGGTGCCGCCAATCCGAAACAGGAAGCGATCAGTGCGTTGTGTTCGCTGGGTTATAAATCGGCCGACGCCGCGAAAATGGTGCAAACGATCCCGGCCGAAGGCCTTAGTTGCGAGGAAATCATCCGCTTGGCTTTGCAAGGCGCGGTGAGGTAACTTTTTAATCTAATTTCACTTTGCGAGGTACATCATGAAACCGAATCCCGTCGGCTGGTTTGAAATTTACGTGCAAGACATGGCGCGCGCCAAAGCTTTCTACGAAGTGGTATTCCAGACGCGATTGACTAAACTGGGTAATCCGGAAGTGGAACTTTGGGGGTTCCCGATGGAAAAAGGTGTCATGGGCAGTCCAGGTGCCTTAGTGAAAATCGAGGGTTGCCCGTCCGGCGGTAATAGCGTGCTGGTGTATTTCAGTTGCGTGGATTGCGGTGTCGAAGAAGCGCGGATTAAAGCAAACGGCGGGCAAATCCACCGAAGCAAATTTTCCATTGGCGAATACGGTTTTATTGCGCTGGCTGTCGATACTGAAGGGAATATGTTTGGGTTGCACTCGCAAAGTTGAGTTTAAGATTCGTTGGGACGGTATTTGTATGTACTCTTAACTTGACAACTCATTTAGCTACGGTGTAAAAATGAATCATAACTGCACCAAAATTGAAAAAAGCCATGCCAAGACAAAGCATCACATTTACAACACCCAATGACAACTGGCTCAATACCTTGATCGAAAGCGAGGAATACAGCAGCAAGAGCGAGATCGTCAACGACCTTATCCGCAAGGCACGGGTGCAGCAGGGCGAACTCGATTACATCCGGGCCAAATTGGTCAAGGCCGAAACCAGCGGTTTTAATGAACAAAGCGCCGAAGACCTGAAAGCTGAATTCAAGGCAGAATTGCGGCGCGATGGGAAATTATAGATAAATGCGATGCGAC
>JBGAWU010000058.1:0-9738 GCA_044227425.1 Methyloglobulus sp. | reverse complement strand
CCTATTGGTTTATTTGCCGGGTTAACAGGTTTCCTGCCGTATTGCCGCAAACAGCCGAGCTTGTACAACACTGTACTTCTCCGTTGTAACTTTCGGTTGCCGCTCCCGTTTTTTTGAAAGCAACGACATGGGATCCCGCCACCGGAATGATGCTAGTCCAAGCGGAAGGGAGGCCATCATCTGACGTATCGGTCACTTGAACGGTGGGTACGCTGCTTTGGCCTAAAACGGCTTGCATACTAACGCCAGCGGGACTTGGAGTAATGCTGTCGTTTACCCTGGCGCGTGGCCCGGAACCCGCAGGACAAGTAAAAGTAAAAACATCAATACTGTTTACAGAGTTACCCAATGTTTGTAAACCTGTATTGGTCGCTATTGCTGAAGATGCGGTGCAAAGACCAGCAATTATGGTTACCGTTACAGCCACGGTTTTTTGTTGATAAGTATTCAAAATGCTATCCTCCAACCGTTTGCGATATTAACGGTCATTAGAGTTAAAAATTAAATGCTGGCGGGAGTTTTTACGATTATTAACACGCGCTTTCCCATGTTAACGCCTATCTATGGTTTTGTTCAATCCTGTATCGGCCTAAAAACACGGTGACCTGTTATGCAGACATTTTATGGATACCTTCCAAAGGTAAATTCATGATGTCATATAAGGCCTTTGTGTCGTCTCCCGCAGAATCTGACCATAAGCTTCAGCTCGAATAACGCGTCCAGCTGAATTTCCATTGATTTTCATTCAATTAAGGTTTGTAAGAAAATAGCTCATTGATATTGATGTTAGATAATAACAAGGGCGAAACCACCCTTGTTATTAGTTTTACAGCTTATAAGATAATTCAAGTCTTTGTTAGCGTTGCAAAGAAAATTGTAAGTATAAAAAAATGGCTTTGGGGACAAATCCTTTTGATCCATTTTCATAAGTGCTGGTTCTGCCCCGTTAAGTAGTATCGCTGTCTATCTTTAGCCCTTGAATGAAAGTCGAGTCCCACGCAAGGTATAAGCATCAATCCAATTTCGAGTCTGCCGAAATCAAAAGGTTCCGGCAGATTCGACCAGACGGTTTTTTAACATTGATACAGCCCCGATCGAACCAACTCAACGCTATTGGTTGATCCGCCGGGTTAATACAGGGTTGCCACAGACACCGGCGGCAGTACAGCACTCTACTTGGCCTCGGTAAATTTCAACGGCAGCCCCGGTCTTTTTGAAGGCGACGGCATAAAGACCGGACTCGGGAATAATTCCGGTCGATGCCGAGGGTACGCCATCGTCGGTTGCATCGGTTGCCTGTAGGGTTGGTGCGCCATCGCGGCCTAGAACGACTTGCACGTTCACACCTGCGGGGTTGGGGAAAGCAAGGTCGTTAACATTGGCGCGCGCACCGCTACCTACAGGACATACAAAGGTAAAGACATCGATTGCGGGTGAAAACCCACCTAAGTTATCTAATCTTTGTAAACCAGTATCGGTAGCCATCGCAGAGTAAGATGCGGTCATTCCAGCTAGTAACGATACTGTGGCAGTCAAAGCTTTAAGTGTTTTTGTGTTCATGGTAATATTCTCCTGCCGTTTGCAAGGCTAAACGGCTGTCAATTGTAAAATAATATTGCCGGTGAGAACTTCCTTAACTCATCGGCACAGGCAGTTAAACTGTTGGATTCTGCCTGGTTATAGTGTTTTTCAACCGTAGCAGGATTGAAAAACACAGACACCTTCCTTGGCGTCATCAGCAGACTGCCGGACTGGTCAATTTCCGGTAAGTCTGCCAATTTTCTTTTTTCCTCCAGTGGGTAATCGTTACCTGCTCTTTGGGAAAATCATTGCGGTACTTGAGTCAGCCGATCTTTGGCGATTATTTGCACCGTTTCGTCCGGATTGCCGAGCGCTTCCTGCAACAAGGCTATGCCTTGGTCATTGAGGGTAACGCTTTCCACCGCCTTGATGCGGACATCAATGTCAGTGTCTTGTAAGGCCAATCGCACCTGCTCGGCGGCTTCTTGGCTGTCTTCATTAGCTAAGGCTTGCACGGCATAACCGCGGACGCTCGAATCTTTGTCGTTAAGGGCGGTTTCAAGCGCCTGCTTTACTGCGGTGCTATCGGTTTCTGCGTGGCCGGTCAGATTGGCGAGCGCCTGGATCCGAGATTCCGGGTTTTTATCGTCTTGTGCCCGGCTGATGAACTCATCAATAGTTTCGTTAGTAAGCTTATCTTCATCTTGTAAAAAATTGTCGGAATTGGCTTTGGCACTTGGTTCGGACTGCGGGACATCATGCATCATTTTTGACGGCGGCTTCACTAATTGATGTCCTTGTTTGGTGTAGTTACCCAGCACCCAAATTTCCTTAGGCATCGCAGAATGGCGGCTATCGTCTTTTACGAATTGAAAGACAAAATCGGCTTCGGGTCCAAACAGGTGTTCTAGGGCATCCCTTATTGGGAGCGGCGGGATGGACGCTGTGACCGTCCCTTGTAAAGGAAGAGTGGAATGAAAAGTAGCGTGGATCTTTTTACTTAGCTGGTTAAACAATTCCTGCCATGATGCTTGTTTTGCATTAACACTCAAAAGATTATCATTCAAGTCAACAATCAAGGTTGCCGTAGTGTCGGCAGCCACGGGTAGTGACGGCGGTGTGTTGCCTTGGGCCGAGACAAATTGGGAGCTGCCAAGAAGCCAGAAGCCGAGGAGTAAGTTCGAATAGGCCGTGTTGGTTTTCGTTGCCAATTCACTGCGGCTGGGGGTTAGGAATGGTCGTACGACCCAATCCGGTGTTTTTATGTCATTCAGCTTGTTGGTGTTTAAGATGTTCATGATAATCAATGGCTCCTCAACCTTACCACAATGTCAAACTGCACTGAGCTGTTCCAGGCAGGCTGTTGCTTGGCTATTCCACTTGCATTGCAGCGTTAAAAATAGGCACATATCGCCAATTTACACTGCTTGTCCGCCAAATTTTGCCTCATCCTTACTGCGCGTCCGTGACGTTTTTCAACAGCCTGCCGAGAGATTCCGGATGGGCCGTATTTTTTAGGCCATCCTGTTTGACTTGGTGATAACTTTAAACGAACTTGATCTTTTTGTATGTCCCCTGTTTTACGGACAATCCGAAGGCAAAGACTGTTTTTTGCTTAATTGAGTACTGGTTGAAAGGGTATGAAGAATTAAAGCTAACAAGACCGGTTCGAGTTTGCCCCATGAACAGGCTATCAACATAAGTCGATTGAAAGTTATGCGGTTTTTTGGACAGGTAAAATTAACCGGATTGAAGTGCCGCGTCCCACAATACTTTCTGTTTTCAGCACGCCGCCGAGTCGTTCCGCACGTTTGGCTTGGCTGGGCATGCCGCGTCCGAGAGTAACGGTTGTAGGATCGTAGCCGCAGCCATTGTCGTCTATCTGTATCTCCACACTGTCGCCCAAGTCGCGTGTCGATACTCGAATACTGCTGGCATTGGCATGTTTAAGCACGTTGACCAACGCCTCTTGCATCAGCCGAAGTACATTCAAGGCGTCGGGTGGTTCCAACCAGGGAAGGGACGGCAGGTCATTGATCTCCCACTGCAATTCTAGTCCAGCCTTGGTTAACCGTTGCCCTAAACGGTAGCGGATTGTCCCCAGTAAAGTAGCCAGATCGTTAGCGGTAGGTTCCAGCGAGTCGATGACTAAACGTAAATCGTCAATGCAGGCCCGTAATGCTTCGGCAACGGCCTGCTGCGGCATTGTGTTTTTCTCAATGGCTGCCAGTGTTGTGAGTAGTGACGAACCCAAGCCGTCGTGCATGTCATGCATAAGGCGCTGGCGTTCTTCTATGAGGGTTTGGGTACGTTCAAACTCTAGCAACCGGCTTTGTTGTGCGCGCAGTTCCATTTCCGATTTTGTCAGCAGTCGAGTCAGGTTTTCCAATTCGGACAAGCGGTTGGCTAAGACGAGGTTTAATTGCTCTTGGCTTGCAATCGCCGCAGCATAACGCCTTTGGATGACATAAACAAAACAAGCCGATAAGGCCAGTCCGGAATAAGGGCCGATGTATAACCCTTCCGGGTTGATTAAATTTAAATGTAATCCAAGATCGTGAAAGCCAAATAATATGCCGAAAACCAGGACAACCGCAATTATTCTCAATTCGAAATTGCGGGAAACCACGGCCTGCCATACGACTATGGCGTGGCCAATATTTGCGATTGAAAAACCAATAACACCTTTAATCAAACTGAGGTCGTACTGTAACGAAATTGGCGAAAAGGTAATCAGGTTGAATAAAATTATGTAGGACCAAAGTAATTTTTCCATCCAAGGGAACGAAAACTTGGCAAAACGTGAGATAAAAAGGTATTCCAGGCTATGTATCCACGGCGTTGGACTGTCTAAAATGAAAACATTAAACCAATAGTCTGAAGCCGGATCTTCAGGCTGGGTTAATGCGTATTTCAAGTTAAAGATGGCAAATGCCAAACTCGCGAAGGCCAGATAGAGGTATTCTGTTTCCGACCGCCGCGCGAGCCAGAATGACAGAAAAAAAAAGCCCATTAACAAAAGGACCGCACTTACCGCTTGCGGCATAATGACTTGCATGTACTCACGAATGGCTTTTTGTCTGCCAATCGTGTTTGCATCGCCGACTGAAATACGGCCTATGGAAACGCCTTCAGCTATTGAGGCGATTACGCCGACATCCACATCGACCGGATGACCTAGCTGGCCGTTGGTCAAAAAAAATCTCGCCGATACCGGATGATTCCAGGTGGAACGCCAATCGAAGCGGTTGTCTGCGATGGGTTGCCCCGCTATCCTAATCTGCCAGGCATTGGCAATGGTGCGGGGAACAAAGACCATCAGAGGTTTGGCTATCGGCCAGTGTTTAGGCGGGAGATAGCGTACCCGGTACCAGGTACGTACCAATTGCGGATCATTTAAATCAAGTTTGATATCCTGAACCGGATGAAGATCAGGCAAGGTAACTTGTTGCCAGCAATCCTTTCGGTCGGGCATAGGCTGATCCAGAATATTGGCGATGCCTTCCCCGTTCAAAGGATTCGCACTCGGCTTTTCTTCACAACGGCTGGCGTATTCGAAACGAACGCCCCTGTCGGTAGACGGGTTAGGAGGGCTGAGCAAATAGACCAAACCGAGCAGTTGACAAACCCCTATGATGCCTGCAAGCCATATAAGGAGTTTGGTCATGTTAATCCCGTAGCAAACCTAGTTTACGCGCTTCGTAGATCGCTTCGCTCTTGCTGTGTACCTGGAGTTTGCAGTAGATCCGTTTTACGTAAGTTTCAATCGTACGGGGGGATAAGTTCAATAGCCGGGCGATTTCCTCATAACTGTAGCCCTTGGCGCTCATTTCCAGGACTTTATGTTCCTGGGCGGACAATGAAGGCGAACCGGATTCTAGGCATTGTCCAGACGGAAGAGGAGGTGTTTTGAAACGGGTCAGCAATTGCCGGGCAATCGCCGGACTTATGGGGCTGCCGCCCTCCCGTAAAGATCGGATTTGGTCGGCGATTTCAATATCTTTGCTCCCTTTCAACAAGTATCCGGTTGCTCCGGCTTCGATACACTCGATGACATGGCGTTCATCCCCAAACACAGTGATTACCATCACGTCGCATTCAGGCAGCGTCTGGTGTGCCATTTGAATTATTTCAATCCCGCTTCCGCTCGGCAAACCGATGTCGACCAACAACACATCCGGTTGGGTTTGTTTGAGTAAATGAAGGCCTTCGGGCAAATCGCCGGCTGCTCCCGCCAATTGCAAGTCTTTATCCTGATTGACGGCGTTGACAAAGGCATCCCGGAATATTGGGTCGTCCTCAATGATAAGCACTGAAATCGTCATAATGGGCAACCGGTTAAGATAACGGATTCTGAACTTATTGCTGCTAGACTGATTAAATTAACCCAAAATTTAATCGGTGTCTGTCCCGTGTTTAACGGACATGGTGATTCGGCTGGTTTCAACATTTTCTTTTGAATATACCCAGCGCACTGAAATTGCCCGTTTGACATTATCTCAGTACCGAAATTCGAAACCGGCAAATACCATACGGGTTGCGCCTGGGTTGAACAGGGTTGCGCCACGCCCGAAAGGATCCAACAAGCGGACGTCGCTATTGACAAAAACCGATGCCGCGTAATATTCGTTGGTCAGGTTGCGGCCATCAACGAATACCTTCCAATGTTTCCCGTCATCCCAGCCTATTCGAGCGCCTAGCAACACATAGGGCTGCGCGGCCAAGGTGTTGGCATGGTCTGCCCAATTCGATCCGACTGCGGTAACATTGGGGCCCATATAAAATCCGCAGGGATGTTGGTACAGCGCTTCGAAACGACCATTGTGTTCAGGAATGCCTGCCAGCCGGTTATTGCCTTGGATGGGGTCGTTGTCGAACTCAAACCGACTCCAGGCGTAGCTCCCCCGCAGGCGAACCTGGTCGTCGTCAGAAATGAGGGCCAGTGGCAATATGTTTTCAAAGCCGATTTCAATGCCCGTATGTATGGTATTTTTAGCATTTATGGTAAAAAAACTATAGGTTTCCGTGGGTGAAAGCGGAAACGTCAGCAGTTCGTGGTTAATCCAGGCATGGTAAAAAGCAAAATCCCAGTTGAACTGTTTATCCCCGCCGCGCGCGCCTATTTCAACCGTCGTACCCGTCTGGCTGGTCAACTTAGTCGATTTGAAAATATCGGTTAAATCAAGAAGGGGCGGTGGCTCGGAGCTACGGCTGACATTTCCAAACAGTTGTATATCCGATGTGGCTTGCCAGGTAAAACCCAATTTGGGATTAAAGTTGAAAAAATCCTGGTTGGCAGGGCTTACTTCTCCCGGTTCCAATACCGGATACTTGCGCCTAAACTCAGCGCTTCGGTAATTAATTTGGCCGCCTAATACCAAAGTAAAGGCGTCGGTTAGACTTAATTGGTCTTGTAGGTAAGCTTCCACATTATGAAAAAGCTCGGGTTCGTCGAAGCTTAGGAGAGCGGGCTCGCCGTCGATGGGTTGGTATTCCCAGTCATTATTCCATTGCCATTGCGATAAGCCGCCCCAAACGATACGGTTTTTATGCCCGAATAGCGTACCGTTAATCTGGTGACGCCAAGAAATGCCCGATTCCTGCCACAAATCGAAAAAGAAGTTAATAGTCCGGAAATTGTACTTATTATTCTTCCTGAAATAATACGCGCCGACGTCGAATTGATCGCCGTCATCCAAGCGTACGGTATGCTGTAAATCCACCCGGAAAACCGAGATGCCGGAAGGCCGGTCAAACCGGTTCATGTTGGTTTGATGAGGATTTTCTTCCAGTTGTGACTTTGTCAAGCTGGAAGCGATGTGAAAGTTAAGGTCCTGGACATCCAGATGCAGACGGGTCTCATTGTTTTCGTTCCAACGGTAGCCGAGATTGCCGTAGCCGTAAAACAGTTCCTGGTCGCTATTTTCCCGGTTTCCGTTGTAGTTGACATAGGAAAACGCCCCGTAAGTATCCCAACCCTTGCCTAAATCTTTGCCGACGCTCACTGTCGGGTTCAGGTAGCCGTTAGTCCCTAACGTCATGCCTATCCTAGCTTGATCGGACGAATAACCGGAGGGAGTAATCAAGTTAATGGCTCCGCCTAAATTGCTGCCGCCGTATTCCAGGGCATTGGCGCCACGGTAGATCTCAATTTGCTGAATCGAATAAAGGTTCAGTGTTTCGGTGTCGGTAAAGCCATTCGCATTGGTGAATGGCAACCCGTTCCGTAAAAATTTGATGCCGCTGATCGGTATAATTTGGGAGTTAATATCCGAACCGCGTATTGAAATACGCGATCCCGCCGCGACCCCGCCCTGGGAATCCCCCACATATACGCCGGGTGCGTAAGCGAGTGCATCGGTTGCGGAGATGGCGGCGCCTTCCCTGATCCGCTCACCATCGATCAAGCTTGTACCTCCGGGGACTTGGGCGAGTTTATCCCGTGACTCTTCGAGATCCGGCATAGTAAGGCTCAAGCTGCCTGGACTGGCGAAAACCGATAAGGGTTCGAGTTCGATCACCGCTGCATCGCCGTTTGGTTTGGGCTTTTTAGGTCTGTCAGGTTTCTGTCTGGATGGCGGGGTACGTTTGGCTTGGGATTCCGGGATTAGAATCTCCGTATCGGCTACGGTCAGTTCGTCGGCACTTAATGATGAAACGCAAAAGCTGAGCAATGAAGCGATGGCTGTTTGGCTGAGGGCATTTGCAATTGGCAATGGCTGCAGTTTCATGGCTCCAATGCTCATTAGATTTGAAATGAATTAAGTATTTTTATATTTTTTATGAAATTCATCTGGCTTGCGATCCAGGGCATCCTTACGAAATTAATTGCTGTTGGTCATTGTTTTTAAACAGCGTTTAGAATCGAGTAAACGCAAAGCTATTCTTATTTCATGGCGCTGTCAATTGATTAATATCATAGAGATAGATAAGCTTTTAGAACGATAGGGCAAAAACTGTAAACCGGATTGGTAATAAAAAATGATAGGGTGGTTATTATGAGTTCCACCGTTTCATTGCAAACATTTCCTGTTTTCCTGCCAAATCGATAAACCTGTTTTTAGATTTTAACTCCAGTAAAAACTGGGCTAAGCTTGTCGTATTTTTAAGCAGCAGGTTAGGCTATGACACAAGAAAACGCCAGGATTCAAATCGGCTATTTAACGGAAGTCCGCGGAGATGGCATGGTTGCGCGTATTACTGAAGAATATTCGGGTGACGTGCCGGTTATCCGGGTAGACGGCGAAGAGATACTGGCCGGACAGATCGGTTCGTATGCCGTGGTTAAACAGAATAATATCAATGTATTGGCTATGGTATTTAAAAACTGGGGGGAAGATCGTTTCGACGCAAACGATAATCGTATGACCGACCGGTTTATTTCACTGCTCCCTGTTGGTGAAATTCAGGACAATGGCGCTTTCATCCGGGGTGTACGGCATTATCCGACACCGGGCGCTTATATTTATGCGGTCGGTATTGAAGAAATTAATGCGATCTTTTCGAAATTCCGCAGTTACAATTTTTTTATAGGCGAATTATCCTCTCACAAGGATTATCACCTTAGTCTTGACCCTAGGGCGCTCTTCGGGCGCCATTTTGCGATTGTTGGGCAGTCCGGCGCCGGTAAGTCGTGGACAGTGACCAGCTTAATCCAGAACACCATCAAAGCGATGCCGAAAGCGCACATTATTATGCTGGACCTGCACGGTGAATATTGCTGGAAGGACAAGTTGGGTAAAGTACAATCCGCTTTTCCCGAAGATGTCGTGCAATATGTCGATGCGTTAGAAATGGAAATGCCTTATTGGATGATGTCTTACGCAGAACTGGTCGATCTGTTTATCGACCGGGAAGATAAAGGCGCGACGCTGCAAATGTCGTTCATGCGTGAAATATTGCAGCAATTAAAACGCAAGGAAGCCAAGCAAATCGGGCTGCCATCGGTTTCCATCGACACGCCGATTTATTTTTCGCTGGCTGAGCTGTATATGCAGTTTAAGGTTGCCAATGAAGAGCGGAAAGATTTCGGTAAAACCCAAGGCGCGCTTTTCGGCCAATTCGACGAGTTTTTGATTCGGATGCAAAGCCGGTTCAACGATGTCCGTTACGATTTCTTGCTTAAGCCGAAAATCCGCAATAACTCCGCCAGCATGGCCCATTTATTACGGCAATTCGTCGGGCTGGGCGAAAAAAAGGCCAATATTACGGTTATCG
>JBGAWU010000057.1:0-9840 GCA_044227425.1 Methyloglobulus sp. | reverse complement strand
GCCCATGCAAATCTGGTGCAATGAGGCGCAAGAACGCTACGTAGTTGCCATTAAGCCTGAATCCCTGGATTTATTTTCAGCCTTTTGCGAACGGGAACACTGCCTTTATGCCGTGATCGGCAAAGCTATCGAGCAGGAACATCTTCGGCTTGATGATTCGTTTTTAGGAAACAAACCGGTTGATCTGCCAATGTCGGTTTTATTCGGCAAGCCGCCCAAAATGCACCGTAAGGTCGTTCATCGCATACCGCAAACGGATAAGTTGCGGTTAAGCACTAGCGAATTGGCGGATGCGGTTAAACGCGTACTATCGTTTCCTGCCGTTGCCGATAAAAGCTTTTTGATACATATCGGCGACCGTTCCGTGACCGGATTGGTGGCAAGGGATCAAATGGTCGGGCCTTGGCAAGTACCGGTTGCCGATGTCGCTGTCACTGCTTCCGGTTTTTATGCGAATACCGGTGAAGCGATGGCCATGGGCGAACGGACGCCGATTGCTGTTATCGATGCGCCTGCTTCAGGACGGATGGCGATTGGCGAGGCGATAACCAATATTGCGGCGGCTAGTATCAATTCCATCGGAGCTATTAAATTATCGGCAAACTGGATGGCGGCAGCAGGCGCTCCAGGAGAAGACGCCGCCTTGCTCGATACGGTTAAAGCGATAGGTATGGAGTTGTGCCCTGCGCTGGGTATCGCTATACCGGTCGGGAAAGATTCATTATCGATGCGCACGGTTTGGCAAGACAATGGCGGCGAAAAGGTCATGACTGCGCCTCTGTCGCTCATTATCACTGCTTTTGCCCCCGTAACGGATGTCACCCGGACACTGACCCCACAATTAAAGGATGCCGTCGATAGCGTACTCGTACTGGTCGATTTGGGTTTGGGTAAAAACCGGTTGGGCGGCTCGGTATTGGCCCAGGTGTACGGACAGTTGGGTGACGTAAGCCCTGATTTGGACAATCCCGCGTTACTTAAAAACTTTTTCTCGCTTATCCAGGAATTGAACGGGCAGGGTGTATTGCTGGCTTATCATGACCGCTCGGATGGCGGATTATTAGCGACCGTTTCGGAAATGCTGTTTGCAGGAAGGCGTGGGATTTCGTTACAAATCGATACGCTCGGCGATGATACCTTGTCTGCCTTGTTTAACGAAGAGTTGGGGGCTGTCCTTCAAGTCCGGAAAGCCGATGCCGATCGTATAATCAATCGTTTCAAACAAGTTGGCTTTGAAAACGGTGTCCATAAAATAGGCGAATTGACCGACAAGCAGGAATTATCGATTTATCATAACGGAAATCTGCTTTATTCCGCCCGCCGTTCCGATTTGCAGGCAATTTGGTCGGAAGTCAGTTACCGGATGCAGACGTTGCGGGATAATCCTGACTGCGCGCGGCAACAATTTGAACAAATTGCTGACGACAATGATCCCGGTTTGCATGCGGTTTTAACCTTTGATGTTAACGAAGACATTACCGCTCCCTATATCCATAAGGCGAAGCCCAAGATTGCCGTGTTACGGGAACAAGGTGTCAACGGCCATGTCGAAATGGCGGCGGCATTCGACCGCGCCGGGTTTATCAGCATCGACGTCCACATGAGCGATATTATTTACGGTCGCGTCAGCCTGTCCGGTTTCAGCGGGCTAGTGGCGTGCGGAGGGTTTTCTTACGGTGACGTTTTAGGCGCCGGCGGTGGCTGGGCAAAATCAATTTTATTGAACTCGCGCGCCAGGGATGAGTTTTCGGCATTTTTTGCTAGATCGGACAGTTTCGGTTTGGGTGTGTGTAATGGATGCCAGATGATGTCGGGGTTAAGTGAAATTATTCCAGGGGCGGACAATTGGCCGAGGTTTATGCGTAACCAATCGGAACAATTCGAAGCCAGGGTTGTGATGGTGGAAGTCCAGCCGTCACCTTCCATTTTGTTCACACGAATGGCAGGTTCAAAGCTGCCGGTTGTGGTCGCACATGGGGAAGGACGTGCAGAGTTTGCCGTTGATCCGTTAACTTTGGTCAAAGAACACAAGGTTGCGCTCAGTTATGTCAATAATTATGGCAACATTACAGAGCAATTTCCGGCAAATCCGAATGGTTCCCCCTTGGGAATAACCGGATTGACGACGCTCGATGGACGATTTACTATCATGATGCCGCATCCCGAACGATGTTTCAGGACGGTTCAAAACTCATGGTATCCGGAAGCTTGGCAAGAATACGGCGGCTGGATGAGAATGTTTAAAAATGCTAGGTCTTGGATTAACTAACATGGATTATCCTTTGTAGGCATTTCTACCGATGACTCCTATGCACAAACAAATTTATCAAAAAGTACTGTTCCACTTAAGTTTGTTTGGCATTGGTGTGAGTATATTGACAGGGTTTTACGATTTGATATTTGGATCCTTATGGGAATTTATCCATATCATATTTGAAGTAGTAGAGCTGGGTCTCGACAAATTGATTGAACATATTTTTGAGACGGGATTGCACGAAACCCAGTTGATTGTTTTTTATATCCTGCTGACAATCGGCGGCGTTCTCATTTATTTTCTTTGGAAGGCGCTGGTTCATTTTGCCGATTTACTGAAACTTGGGTTTAAAGATGACTGGTCTGAATTTAAGGAAGCTGCTACAACCGATTGGGGCGCCATGTCCCTCGCAAATAGGGTAATTTTGATTGTAGTATTCTTGCTACTTAATTATTTAGCCACGTTTTTATTATTCTAAAATTTACTGTCCCCTTTATTTATACGCAACTATGGAAAAAATTAAGGTGTTATTTGTCTGCATGGGCAATATTTGTCGATCACCGACTGCCGAAGGTATTTTTACAAAACTCATCCAGGATAAAGATCTGAATTCCCGGTTCACTATCGATTCGGCAGGCACCCATGATTATCATATTGGGAAACCACCCGATGACCGTGCCCAGCAAGCTGCACGCGGGAGAGGGGTCGAATTGCAGCATTTGCGCGCGCGACAAATCCACAAAAGCGATTTCGAATATTTTGATCATGTGTTAGTGATGGACGACGATAACTATGCGATTGTTATTGGAGAATGTCCGGAAGAACATAAGGGAAAAGTTAGCTATTTTCTGGATTACGCGCCGCATTTGGGGGTACGCGAGGTGCCGGATCCCTATTTCGGAGGGAAAATCGGGTTCGAGCGCGTTTTAGATATGGTGGAAGATGCTTCCCATGGTTTTTTGGAATCGTTAGAAAAATCGGGCAAACTAACAATTAAAAACTAAAGGTTAACTACTATGGCGATAGTCGAAACTACGATAGTTTACATGGATGGCGATACGGTCCTGGAGGCTTTTATTGCATTCGACGACAGCATTACAATCCGACGTCCGGGCGTATTGATCAGTCATGCGTGGGGAGGACGGGATCATTTCGTTGCCGAGAAAGCCAGAAAAATTGCAGGTTTAGGTTATGTCGGCTTTGCACTTGATATGTACGGCAAAGGAATTTTAGGCGCTGGCGCAGAGGAAAACGCCAAGTTAATGCATCCTTTCATGGCCGACCGCGAGAAGTTGCAACAACGGATTAAAGCGGCTTTAACTGCAGTTAAGTTATTGCCCTGGGTGGCTGATTCCAAAATTGCCGCGATGGGCTTTTGTTTCGGCGGATTATGCGTACTGGACTTAGCGCGGACTGGTGCAGACATTAAAGGTGTCGTTAGTTTTCATGGATTGTTGGGCGCCCCTGGCAACACTAAAAACACCAAAATTATGGCAAAAGTCCTTGCACTTCATGGCCGCAACGATCCGATGGTGCCGCCCGACCAAGTACTCGCTTTCCAGGAAGAAATGACACAAGCAGGTGCGGATTGGCAATTCATCTCGTACGGAAATACGATGCATGCATTCACCAATCCCGTTGCCAATGACCCGGGTTTCGGGACGGTTTATCAGGCGGATGCCGATAGGAGGTCTTGGCAAGCCATGCAAAATTTCTTTAGTGAAATATTTTCCTGACTATCCGTCGCAGCTTTTATCCGCAGCAACAACTAAGCATTCAGCATGATTTTGTTATGGACGGACATCTTAATATTTCTGTTATTACTAACCTTGGCTGGTATTGCGTATTTTCTTAACGGTAAAGATCATATTCAACGTCCGTTGAATAAAATCATGGCGAATAGGGTAGGGATGGTGTCGTTGGTCGTCCTGCTGTTTTATGTCTTGATTGGCTTGATGGATTCCATCCATTTCAAATCGAATCAAGACAACAACGAAATTATCAGCTTGTTGGATTATTGCGTCTCACCCCTGCGGCAAAATAATGAAAAAACCTATTCGGCGCCGTTTGCGGCAACTTTATACAGCAAGGAAATGGTCGATACGGACGGTACCATGCAATGGGATTATCCCCGCCTTGCCCATGGAGGGAAACATTTGACAGATCCCGTTAACGGGAAAACGGTGGATATCATCCAAAAAAGCCTTACAGGTTTTTTGCTTGGATTCAGCATTTTTACCTTATTAAACGTTCTTAAATTCATTTTTTTTAAGCTAAAAAATAAAAAACTGGTTTGGGTCGACCTTATTAATCCGGTATCGGTTACTGTGTTTTCGGTTGTCGTGCTTTCCAGTATATTGGGCTATTTATCGCTTTACTACCACGTTTTCGGAACGGATAAAGTCGGTGAAGACGTTTTTTATCAGACGCTTAAAAGCATACGTACCGGCTTGGTCATCGGCACTTTGACGACTTTGGTCATGCTACCTTTGGCTATTTTGTTCGGTATTTTGGCCGGTTATTACCGTGGTTGGGTCGATGATGTTATCCAGTATCTCTACACCACGCTTAATTCAATCCCCGGTGTCCTGTTAATCGCGGCATCGGTATTGATGGTGCAGGTTTACATGGCGAACCATGAGGACCAGTTTACCAGCCTTGTTGTGAGGGCGGATATGCGCTTGCTGTTTCTTTGCTTGATTTTAGGTGTTACCAGTTGGACGGGATTGTGTCGGTTACTGCGCGCGGAAACCTTGAAGCTCAGGGAAATGGAATACGTGCAAGCGGCTTATGCCCTTGGCGTAAAACAGCATTCGATCTTGCTCAACCACATCTTGCCGAATGTCATGCACATTGTGCTGATTTCGGTCGTGCTCGATTTTAGCTCGCTGGTGCTGGCGGAAGCCGTGTTGTCCTATATCAACATCGGCGTCGATCCGACCACTTACAGTTGGGGCAACATGATTAACGGCGCGCGCCTGGAAATGGCGCGCGAACCGATTGTCTGGTGGTCGTTGGCGGCTGCGTTTGTATTTATGTCCGCGTTGGTCTTGGCGGCGAATTTGTTTGCCGATGTGGTGCAGGATGCGTTCGATCCGAGAAGTACGGTGAATGAAACCCGTGGTTAATCCAGATCTGAATCGAATAAACCCCGTTAAATCGCCGCAAAGCAAGTGGACGAGGTTTATGTCCCTAGTTGCACGGGTGGTGTTAGTAAAGCCAAACTTATGACAGAGCCATTACTTGACGCCAAAAAACTGAGTGTTGTTTTCAACGGAAATCAAGCAGTCGTTGATCAGATCAGTTTTGAAATTTTCAAAGGTGAAACTTACGCCCTCGTAGGCGAATCCGGTTCCGGCAAATCCATTACGGCTTTATCGGTGCTCAGGCTATTGCCTGGCAACGCGGTTATCCATGCAGTCTCGATCAGTTTGCAAGGCGATAATCTTTTAAAGCGGACTGAGCTGGAAATATGCCAAGTACGGGGACGACGCATTGCCCTGATTTTTCAGGATCCGATGTCGTCGCTTAATCCCGTGATGACGGTGGGGGAACAGGTTGCAGAAGCCGTACGCCAGCATTTTTCCTTTGCAGCAGGCGAGCTTCGGCAACGGGTGTTGGAATTGCTGCAGCAGGTCGAGATACCGGAGCCGGAAAAACGCAGTAACGATTATCCGCACCAATTATCCGGCGGTCAGCGCCAACGGGTCATGATAGCCATCGCCTTGGCCGGCAAGCCAGATTTATTGATTGCCGACGAACCGACAACCTCGTTGGATGTGACGATACAGGCGCAAATTCTGGCTTTACTAAAAAGCATACAAAAAGAAACAGGGATGGCACTTTGGCTCATCAGCCACGATTTGGCATTGGTTTCCACCATTGCTGATCGGGTTGCGGTCATGCAAAAAGGAAAAATCGTGGAAAGCGCTACTGCGACGGATCTGTTTAGGTATCCGAAGCATCCCTATACCCAAAAATTGCTTTCAGCCTTGCCTTCTATCCATAGTTGTTTGAATGCGCCCATTGTAGAAAAACCAGTTTTACTGGAAGTGGAACAATTCTATTGCCATTATCCTATCCGTAAAGGACTTTTTAAACGGATTACCGGTTATGTCCGTGCGGTTGACGGCGTGAGTTTTACAATTTCCAAGGGAAAAACGCTCGCTTTGGTCGGTGAATCCGGCTGCGGCAAAACGACCCTTGGAAAAAGTTTGCTCAATTTGATTCCAAACAATGCCGGGGCGGTTAAAGTTGACGGCATCGATTTAGGCGCTTTATCCGGCGAGGCATTACGGCAACAGCGCGCCAATATGCAGATTATTTTTCAGGATCCTTTTTCGTCGATGAATCCGAGAATGTTGGTGGGCGACATCATTGCGGAAGGCATTAAATCCTTGTTTCAAGGTATCGATGGGCGTGAGCGTAAGGAAAAGGTTGCGCTTTTGCTTGAGCAAGTCGGTTTGCCGGAGGACTCCGCGTTACGCTATCCGCATGAGTTTTCCGGGGGGCAACGGCAACGGATTTGCATTGCGCGCGCATTGGCGGTTAAACCGAAATTAATTGTCTGCGACGAGCCGACCAGCGCGCTGGATGTGTCCGTCCAGGCGCAAATTATTCAGTTACTTAAAACATTGCAGCAGAAAGAAGGCATCAGCTATTTGTTCATTACCCATGATTTGGCCGTCGTCGCCGAAATTGCCGATGAAATTGCCGTGATGTATCAAGGTAAAATCATTGAACAAGGTAGGGCAGAACAGGTTCTTTTCCATCCCAAACACAATTACACAAAAAAGCTAATATCCGCGTTGCCGACCCTGGAAAATAAGGAAAAATATGGGGATGTAAAAAGTTCGGAAGAAAACCGCTTACAGTGATTTTGAAATATCAACTTTAGTTTTGTCCAATATGGCGCGGCGCAGCTTTTCAGCTTCGGTAGCCCTGTCCATTAAGCTGGGTTCTGCCGAAACCGTGCCTTTAAACCGTTTAATACCCCCCGTTTTTCTTTCATTGACCACTTCGACGATGGTTTTCCAGCCTACTGTTTTGGTTTCTGAAGCAAACGCAAACACCATTGCCAAATCACAAATATTGTTGATCAGGCGAGGGACGCCTTCGGTGTAATAATAAACCGCCGCTGCAGCTGCTTCGTTAAAAATAGAAGGGTTGCCGCCCGCAACTTGCAAACGATGCGCGATATAGTTCTGTGTTTCCTCAAAATTGAGCGGCGTTAAGTGATATTCGATAGAAATGCGTTGGGCGAATTGAATTAACTCAGGCATATTAAGCTTATCGATCAGTTCCGGTTGCCCGACCAAAATAAGTTGAAGTTTAATTTGATCGGCGATATTGACATTGGAGAGTAACCTCAATTCTTCCAGTGTTTCGATGTCCATGTTCTGGGCTTCATCGACGATTAAGATAACGCGGCGCTGTTTTTTATGCTCTTCAGATAGGAATTTAGTAAAAATTTGGTAGCGCTCGGCTTTATTTTTGGTTTCGTGGGGGATATTGAATGACGCCAGTACCCAGGTTAATAAATCGCCGAAAGCGCTGTGTGTGTTGGTGATTAACCCGACCGTACATTGATTTTCGACTTTTCCCAACAAGGTCATGATCAATGTTGTTTTACCCGAACCGATTTCGCCGGTAATGACGGTAATGCTCGACTGGCTAACCAATCCATATTTTAAAGTGGTTAACGCTTTCTTGTGCTTTGGGCTTAAATAAAGAAAGCTAGGGTCTGGACTCAGCGAAAACGGCTTTTTGGTAAGGCCGAAAAAATGTGTATACATAGGTTTATATACGGTATTCCATTCAATTAAGGCGGATTAAACTAGTTATCATAATCAAATTTTCCTTGTTTAAGGGCAAACCCGATTTCGTATTTCCCTATAATTCTGACATTTAAGGCTTTTAATTTTCTTAATCGACGCTTAATTGCGGGAGCTTCGTAATTGATAGTTTGATGCAGATATTTGTACATGAATCTATCGTCATGAGCAAGCAATAGCGTACTAAAAAGTGCCTTAAGAGACAATAAGTAACAATACCTAGTTTTACAATAGGGAATAATAAAGGGAAGCGGCCAAAATACATAATAACTTTGCCAAGGATGGTGGACCCGATCACAATTTGTTGATAGGCGCACCTAATTCGCCGGAATGTATTAGCTTTAACCCTGGCGGAAGTGCTTCCCCAAAAAACTGGTTCTCTTCTTTTTCATCCAGTTGTTTGAATTGTTCGACCATTTCCCGCCAAGGGATTGGGCTTTTACTGATTTTAAGTTTTTCGACGACCTGTTGACGCAACGCCCCGCCTATATCCCTGACACGATCCCCGCAATTTCTGGAGATCAGTGTCGCGGCAAAGGCGATTTGGGCATTCTTTTTCCAGTCCAGACGCAGCAAGCTGGTTAACCATCGGTTAACGATATCCGGTGAAACAACGTTATGGCTACTGCCATAGAAAGGCATGCGTGCGCCAACGCGTCCAAGCGCCCACCCGATTTGTGGAGAATCTCCGGCTTTTTCTAAGCGTTTCAGCAACCAGTCGCCAAGTTGAATTTTGTGTTGTGCAGGCAACCGTTCAAGCACTGCTGCTAGCCTTATAATGTCGTCAAGCCCGCGTTGCTTGGCTTGCTTGGCAACTGCAGGCTGCCTGCTGGCAGCAGGATTGATGTAATTGGCAATGTCAGCATAGATTTTTGTTTGAGACGTTTCATCCAATCCGCCCGCAATCCGTCGCCAAAGTGTCCACCATTCACTCCAGTTTTGGATTTCATTGGTAAATTGTATGCCTTGCGGATAAAGTTTACAGAGCTGATCGATTCGCCAGTCGTCCAATGGGCAACCGAAGCCCGGACGCAGGCAAAAGCCGGTTAGGCTTAACCATACCCTTTCATGGTGTTCCGAGCGGCGACGATATTTATGGCCTTCCCATAAGGCGGAAAATAAAGCCCTAAGTAACGACGAGTCCCATTCGGACCGGTCTTTTCCTAACAATTTTTCCAGGGTAGTGCGTAAGTTTTTGACGGCATTTGGGTCAATGTCTTTGGATTTCGGCCCGAAAACGGCTTTGACCTGTTCAATTGCATTATTGAATTGCGGAGGCAGTCCGGTTTCGAATTGCGTGTCGGCAACCCTATGTTTCCTTATCTGGAACTCCACATTCCAGCGTTGCTGCCCCTTTGTGTTAACGATCGCTTTATGTTGCGGAGCGTCATTGATGGCAATGCATTGGATTTGCAACGTGCCGACCTCGGTTTGGGTGACGCCCAGTTCGACAATCGTAGTTTTTCTTGCTTGATCCGATTCATCGTTAAAAGAAGCAATTAATGGGGGCAATCCATGGTATTCATCCGTAATTTCCGTTATATCGCCCGCTTTCATCATGCTGTCCCCGGAATAAGACACCAAGTCGAAACGGACGGGCTGCCCGGTACGCAAGGCAAAGCGCCGGTCTTTTAAAATGATTTCCTGCCCTTCTTCACTGCCTTTCGGCAGGACGCAAATGCCGTGTTTGATTGATGTAGGGGATTGACCCGTCGGTTTATCGTTGTCGGTATCGATCAAGATAAAATAACT